>JAHJSJ010000116.1 GCA_018830415.1 Alphaproteobacteria bacterium
CATGGCAAATGTCCAGACGCGGATACAGGAATTGCTCAGCGAAAGCGCCGGGATGATTGCCGGTCAGGCGGTATCGATCGGCAGCGGCGCGCTCGGATTTATGCTGTCGTTCGGCGTCGCGCTTTATGTAATGTATTTCCTGCTGCGCGACGGCGAACGGATCGGACGCACGGTGCTGCGGGCGATCCCGGTTGAGCGCAGCATTGCCGAACGTCTGGCGGACCGTTTCCTCGGGATCGTGCGCGCGACGATCAAGGGCACCGGCGTGGTGGCGTTGGTGCAGGGCGCGCTCGGCACGATCACGCTGATGATTGCGGGCGTGCCATCGGCGCTGTTGTTCGGGGTTATCATGGCGATTTTCGCGTTGGTTCCGGTAATCGGATCGGGCGCGGTGTGGTTGCCGGCGGGCCTGTACCTGCTGTTGATCGGTGATTACTGGCAGGGTCTGTTCGTGCTGCTGACCGGATTTTTCATCATCTCGTCAGCCGATAATGTGCTGCGGCCGATTCTGGTCGGGCGCGATACCGGCATCCCCGACTGGATCATCCTCATCACCACGCTGGGCGGGATCAGCATGGCCGGGTTTTCGGGAATTGTCCTCGGCCCGCTGGTGGCCGGGCTGTTTCTGGCCAGCTGGTCGATCCTGCGCGAACAGCGCGACGAGGACGAAGAAGCCTTGCGGATCGCAGTCGACGCGAGCGGGCGGGTACCGAGCGCCGAAGACATCGGCGCAAAGGCCGCGCCCGCCGAGGCTGGCTGAGGCCGATGCGATCGCTTGTTACCCCCGGCAGTCAGGGCGAGGCGGTCGGTCGGCTGGTGCTGGCCGGACTGGTGGTGGTGATGCTGCCTGCGCTGCCATTTGGCACCTATCTGATCTATCCCTTCGCCATCCTGACAACCTGGTTTCACGAAATGGGCCATGGGCTGACCGCGCTGGCGCTGGGGCAGCAATTTCAGCAATTGATGATCTTTGCCAGTGGTTCGGGCGTTGCGCAGAGCCAGGTCGCAGCTGATGCCTCGCGCTTCACACTCGCGGCGATTGCGGCCGGCGGGCCATTGGCGCCGAGCGCGGTCGGAGCCCTGCTGATCGTCGCCAGTGCGCATCCGCGACTATGGCGACCCGTGCTGTGGCTATCGGCGGCGGCGATTGTGGCGAGCGTGGCGATCTGGGTGCGGTCGCCAGTCGGTTATACGATGTTGCCGCTGGTGGCGGCGGTGTTGGTGCTGGTTGCATGGCGCGCATCGCCTGGGTTCGTGCGCTTTACCCTGCAATTCCTCGGCGTGCTGGGGGCGATGAGCATGCTGCGCGATTTCCATTACCTGTTCACCGAACAGGCGGTGATCGAGGGTCAGTCAATACTGTCGGACACCGGACAAATCGCTGCGGAAATGGGCCTGCCTCACTGGTTCTGGGCGGCGGCGATCCTGCTGGTATCGGCGCTGATGGTGGGCGCGGCGCTCAAATATGCGCTCGCCGAACAGCGCCTGCGCCCGCCGCCGCGCAAACTGCCCGCCAATGTGCTGCAGTTCCGCCGGGATTAATCCCGTGCGTCGCTTGAGCATTTCCAGCGCGTGATGCGCAAGCATCTCAGCGCGCTGATATAAACCGCTTTCAGAACGACGCCACTTTCAGCGTGTTGACCCCCGAAGCATCCGTGCCGGTCTCGCCCGACAATCCGATGAACATCGTGTCGACGATTCGTGCGAGTTTCTGCTCGGTCAGCTTCTCACCGAGATGGATCAACGCATCGGGCAGGGTGTAGTTGGACATCATCTGATTGATCAGCGACAGTGCCTCATCAATTTCCAGCCCCGCAAAGAACCCTTCGGCCTGGGCTTCTGCAATCAGCTCGCACAGGTAGTGATCGGCCAGATCGACATAGGAACGCACCTTTTCAAAATTGGCCGCGCCCATTTCGCACAGGATGGTGAAATGTTCCGGGTCTTCGCGGAACCGCGCCTGCGAGATGGTGAAGCGGCGGCGGAAAAATTCGAACATTTTGCGCGGCGGCGGAAGATTGCTCGCCAGCACCTCTTCCATCACCGCCATGTGCGGAGTGAGCCAGGTCTGCGCGACCGCATCGAACAGATCGTCATAATCGGCAAACAGGGCTTCGAACCGTGCGCGGGTCAGCCCGCTTTCGGCCATGGCGATGGTCCACGGAATCTCTGATCCGCGCTCTTTCACCAGATCGAGCACATGGCGCGCAATCCGCTCACGCTCTTCCTCGCGTAGTGTGGGGTTGAGAGCCATGGGTCAGCGCGCCTCCTTGCTGGGATGCAACATAGGCGAAGCGGGCGCAGGCTTAAAGGGCGCGCCTTGCCATTTGTGCGGCGAAACAGGGCGGTTGGTCGATTTGAGCGGTTTCCGGCAGTTCAAACATCGTTCTTGCCCGCGATAATATCGCGCGCCTGCTGTTCAAGCACTTTGAAGCGCTCGTAATCGGGCAACTTTGCGCGGAACCATTCAGCGATTTTCAGCAAGTCCTCGCCATAATTGCCAGTCGGCAACATTGGCGGGCCGAAGCTGACGATCATGTTGGCATTATCGGCAAAGGCCGGGACAATCGGCACATTGGCGGCGCGCGCGATATGGTAGAAGCCCGAACGCCACCGGCCATTGCTCTTGCGGGTGCCTTCACACGCGATCACCAGCGCCAGTTCATCGCGCGCGGCGAATTCGGCTGCGACCTGTTCGGTAGCGTTGGTGCTTTTGCGGCGATCAATCGGGATGCCGCCCATGTCGAGCATGAAGTTTTTCATCATACCGGTGAACAGCGTGTGCTTGCCCATGAAATTGGGCCGCACGCCTTCTTCGTGGGTCGCGCCGGTGAAGAACACGAAGTCCCAGTTCGAGGTGTGCGGCGCGCCCGCGATCACGTATTTGTCGAGGTCTTTGGGCAACGGGGAGTCGACCTTCCAGCCCCTGATATACCAGGTGGCGAGGATGATCCGGCGCACGATGCGCGACATCAGCGTGGGCGTTCTTGCCCTTGGCACAGCGTGTTCGTGCGGCAATGTGTAACCCCTCTCTCGCGCTTACGTCTGCCCGCAATCGGGGGTGTTACGCAAGGGGGCGTGTGGGGGTTTCAGAAGGGGAGATGAAAGCGCGCTCGATCCCGGCCCATTCTGCGCCATGGCCGAGCCGGTTGTTGGCCATGCCCGACTTGGTCAACACACGGGGGGTTTCCATCCAATTATGGACGTACCGCTTGGGCGCTTCGCTCCATGTCAGGTTGAAGGCCCAGTAATTCTTGAAGAAATCCATTTCACTATAAATCAGATGATCGTGAATCCACCACGCAAGCTTCTTCCAGTCTCCCTGATTGGGGAACGCATCGTGGAAGGCGGGGATGACAATACAGGCAGTTGCGCCCATGTGGTCGTCGGTGTCCCGCCGATCCCAAATATGCTTAGCGAAATTGGCTTCGTTGCGAGCGCAATTCTTGCCTAGTTTGTTGCCTATTGCGTTTACTTCCTCGGAGCGGAAGGCCGAACGAATAGCAAGGCGACCAAAGCGATCTTGCAACGGCTCCAGCAATTCCTCGCACAGCTTTGTGCCAGCTGCGATGGCCAGATCAGGGTCTTGGGGCACGTTAAGCAGTCCATGAATTGCCGCAATGTCGGAAAACAGGAAGTCGCGCATAAAGAAGCTCTTAGAGAGCCTCACGCGCCCGAAGTCTTCCAGGGCATCAACCGATGTTGGACTGCGCATTATCACATCCTAAAAACCCCAAACGCGGGCCGCTCCCCAATAGGTGCCTCAAGACACGCCGCCAGCGCAAGCCCCAGCACGTCGCGGGTCTGCACCGGGTCGACCACCCCGTCGTCCCACAGGCGGGCGGTGGCGTAGTAGGGGTTGCCTTCGTCCTCGTATTTCTGGCGGATCGGGGCTTTGAACGCCTCGGCCTCATCGGGCGTCCAGCTATCGGCGTCGCGGTGGACGGTGGCGAGCACGGATGCCGCCTGTTCCCCGCCCATCACAGAGATGCGGGCGTTGGGCCAAGTGAACATGAAGCGCGGGCTATAGGCGCGCCCGCACATCCCGTAATTGCCCGCGCCAAAGCTGCCGCCGATCACCACGGTGACCTTGGGCACGGTCGCGGTGGCGACGGCGGTGACGAGCTTCGCGCCATGCTTGGCGATGCCCTCTGCCTCGTATTTGCCGCCGACCATGAAGCCGCTGATGTTCTGGAGAAACAGCAGCGGAATGCGCCGCTGGCAGGCAAGCTCGATGAAATGCGCGCCCTTCTGTGCGCTTTCACTGAACAGCACGCCGTTATTGGCAAGGATCGCGACCGGCATTCCCCAGATGTGGGCGAAGCCGCACACCAGCGTCGATCCGTAATGCGCCTTGAACTCGTGGAACTCGGATGCGTCGACCAGCCGCGCGATGACTTCCTTCACGTCGTAAGGCGCGCGCACATCATCGGGGATGAGGGCGTAGAGATCGTCCGCGTCGAACTTGGGCGGTCGCGGGTCTTTGATGCCGGGGTGAATTCCCGCAGAGGCGGGGATCTCGTGCAATCCGCGGGAGGCCCCCGCCTGCGCGGGAGCGCAGTGGGAGATTATGTCCCGCACGATGGTGAGCGCGTGCTCGTCATTCTCGGCCAAGTGATCGACCACGCCCGATTTCTTCGCGTGCAGATCGCCGCCGCCCAAGTCCTCGGCAGTGATTTCCTCGCCGGTCGCGGCCTTCACCAGCGGCGGCCCGGCCAGGAAGATCGTCCCCTGTTCGCGCACGATCACGCTTTCATCTGACATCGCGGGCACATAAGCGCCGCCCGCGGTGCAGCTGCCCATGACGCAGGCGATCTGCGGGATGCCGAGCGCGCTCATGTTCGCCTGATTGAAGAAGATGCGGCCAAAGTGGTCGCGGTCGGGAAATACTTCCGCCTGATGCGGCAGGTTCGCCCCGCCGGAGTCCACCAGATAGATGCACGGCAGACGGTTCTCCTGCGCAATCTCCTGCGCGCGCAGGTGCTTCTTGACCGTCATCGGATAATAGGTGCCGCCCTTCACGGTCGCGTCGTTGCACACGATCATGCACTGGCGGCCCGACACGCGCCCCACCCCGCAGATGATCGAGGCGCCATTGACGTCGCCCTCATACATTCCGTTCGCCGCAAGTTGTCCGATTTCGAGGAACGGCGAGCCGGGATCGAGCAGCCGCTCCACCCGCTCACGGGGTAGCAGCTTGCCGCGCGAAACATGCCGCTCGCGATGCTTCTCCGGCCCGCCGAGCGCGGCTTCGGCCACGGCGGCGCGCAGCTGCTGCGCCAGCGCGTGATTATGCGCGATCCGTGCCTTGGCCTCAGGGCTTTCACGGTCGAGTTTGGTGGTGAGGGTGGGGGCGGTCATTCTGAATATTCTCCGTCATGCTGAACTTGTTTCAGCATCCATTTCTCCATACGCACCGAAGGTTCCTGTCTGCGCGATGGACCCTGAAACAAGTTCAGGGTGACGGAATTGCCAAAACCGAACATCACCGTTTCCGCACAAACTCGGCCCGCAGCACGAGGCCCTTGATGCCGGGGTACTTGCAGTCGATTTCCTGCGCGTCGCCGGTCAGGCGGATCGATTTGATCAGGGTGCCTTGCTTGAGCGTTTGCCCTGCGCCCTTGACCTCCAAGTCCTTGATCAGCGTCACCGCATCGCCGTCGCTGAGCAGGTTGCCGACCGCATCGCGCACTTCCACCGTGTCCTCCGCCGCCTGCTTGGCCGCGAGTTCGGATGCGGGCAGCCATTCGCCGCTGGCCTCGTCATAGACGTAGTCTTCTTCGGTGCTCATTGGGGGCTCCTGCGTGGTCTAGGGGTAAAGTTGGGGACCATCAAGAATCGAGACTTCCTTCCTGCTCGGCCCAGACTTTGGTGTTCTGCTCGCGCAACTGATCGCTCAAGCCGTCGCAGATTTTCTCAAGCGCATGGCTTTCGTCCATCGACCAAGTCGTAGCGAATGCGATTGCCCCATGGCGCACAACGTCGGCGATGAAGCGCCCGAAGTCATAGGGTTCTTCCATCTGGTAAGCCGCAATCCGGACATCCGCACGTCCTTCCGCGTTGATCCTCGCGCGGATCAGGTCGGCCCAAGGTTCTTCTTGCTCGTCAGACATCACCCCGCCGCCCCAATCAATTCGCGCCCGATCAGCATCCGCCGGATCTCGTTCGTCCCCGCGCCGATGTCGAGCAGCTTGGCGTCGCGCATATACCGCTCCACCGGCCAGTCGGTGGTGTAGCCCGCCCCGCCCAGCGCCTGCACGCTTTCGGCGGCGACCTTGAAGGCGTTCTCGCTGCTGAGCAAAATTACCCCCGCCGCATCGAAGCGCGTCGTCTGCCCGGCGTCGCACGCCTTGGCGACCGCATAGGTGTAGGCGCGGGCCGATTGCAGGGCGACATACATATCCGCGACCTTGGCCTGCATCAGTTGGAAGCTGCCGATCGGTTTGCCGAACTGCTGGCGCTCGCGCAGGTAGGGAATGACCGTGTCGAGGCACGCCTGCATGATGCCAAGCTGCAATCCGGCGAGCACCACGCGTTCATAATCCAGCCCGCTCATCAGCACACCGACCCCGCCGTTCAGCGGCCCCATGATGCGGTCTTCGGGGATGAGGCAATCGTCGAAAACCAGCTCGGCGGTGGGCGAGCCTTTCATCCCCAGTTTCTCGATCTTCTGGCCGATGGCAAAGCCTTCGTCGCCCTTCTCGATCAGAAAGGCGGTGATGCCGCGCGATCCGGCGTGGCCATCGGTCTTGGCGTAGACCACCAGCGTATCGGCTTCGGGCGCGTTGGTGATCCAGAACTTGGTGCCGTTGAGCACGTATCCGCCCTGCACAGCCTCGGCCTTCAGCTTCATCGAAACCACGTCGCTGCCCGCGCCCGCTTCGGACATGGCAAGGCTGCCGACATGTTCGCCGCTGATCAGCTTGGGGAGATACTTTGCCTTCTGCTCGTCATCACCCCAGCGGCGAATCTGGTTGAGGCAGAGGTTGGAATGCGCGCCATAGGACAGGCCCACACTGGCCGAGGCGCGGCTGACTTCCTCGACCGCGATCACGTGTTCGAGGTAGCCCAGCCCCAGCCCGCCCCATTCCTCCTCAACCGTGATGCCATGCAGGCCCAATGCGCCCATCGGCTCCCACAATTCGCGCGGGAAGCGGTCTTCGCGGTCGGTGCGCGTTGCCAAGGGCGCGATCTGTTCATCGGCGAAGCGGGCGGTGGTGTCGCGGATCATTGTGGCAGCCTCGCCAAGCTGGAAGTCGAAATCGGGGGTGGCGCGCATGATTTGTTCCCGGCGGTGAAATGATCGTTCTGGCAATGCGCATAGCAAGCGGCGGTGCAAAGGCCAATCGGGCAAAGCTGGCGCAATCGCCTGATCCTCGCTAACCCCGCGCCGATGAACGCCGCCGCGCCCATTCTGCTGTTCGATCGCGTAATCTGCCGCTTTGGCGATATCACCGCGGTCGGCGGCGTTACCTGCGACATTGCGCCGGGCAGTTTCGTGGCATTGGTCGGCGCATCGGGATCGGGCAAGTCGACGCTGCTCAAAACGGTCAACACGCTGGTTGCGCCAACCGCAGGCCGGGTGCTGTTCGGCGGCGAGGATGTGAGCGCCCTCAACCCTGCGCGCCTGCGCCGCCGGGTCGGCTATGTGTTTCAAGGCGTGGGCCTGTTCCCGCATTTCCCGGTGGCCGAAAACATCGCCATCGGCCCGCGCCTTGCGGGCGAGACGCTGCCGCCTGCACGGATTGCCGAACTGCTGGCGCTGGTCGAACTCGAACCGGGAATGGCCACGCGGATGCCCGATGAACTCAGCGGCGGGCAGCGTCAGCGGGTCGGCGTGGCGCGCGCGCTGGCGGGCGGGCCGGAGCTGTTGCTGATGGACGAACCCTTCGGCGCGCTTGATCCCGTCACCCGCGCGGCGCTCGGAGCGAAAGTGCGCGAATTGCACGCGGCGCTGGGCCTCACCACGGTGATGGTGACGCATGACATGGCCGAGGCCTTGCTGCTGGCTGACCGGGTGCTGGTGATGGATGGCGGGCGGATTGTGGCGGATGAAACCCCGCGCGCGCTGCTCGCGGGCGAAGGCGGCGGCGCGGCGCAGGGCCTTGTCGCCGTGCCGCGCGAACAGGCCGAACGCCTCGCCGCGATGGAAGGCCTTGGGGAAAGCCGCACCTGATGGGCGATATCTGGGACATCCTCCCCGGCCTTGGTGACAAACTGGCGGCGCATGTGGTGCTGTCGGCCAGCGCCATCGGGCTGGCGATGCTGATCGCGCTGCCGATGGCGGTGTGGGCGAGCCGTTCGCCGGTGGTGGCGCGGATTGCGCTGGGGCTGGCGAGCCTTGTCCAGACCATCCCTGCGCTTGCCCTGCTGGCTTTGTTCTTTCCGCTGCTGCTGTCGCTGCGCGCGGTGTTTGGCGAAGGGCTGCCGACGCTGGGTTTCCTGCCCGCGCTGATGGCGCTGACGCTCTATGCGCTGCTGCCGATTTTGCGCAACGCGGTGACGGCGCAGGCCAATCTCGACCCCGGCGTGCTCGAAGCGGCAGACGGCGTGGGCATGACCCGCTGGCAGAAACTGACGCTGGTCGAAGCGCCGCTGTCCGCGCCCTTCATCATGGCCGGTATCCGCACGGCATCGGTGTGGACGATCGGCGCAGCGACGCTTGCCACCACCATCGGCCAGCCGAGCCTTGGCGATCCGATCTTCGCGGGCCTGCAAACCCAGAACTGGGCGCTGGTGCTGGCGGGCTGCCTGGCAAGCGCAGGGCTGGCGCTGGCGGCGGATAACCTGCTGTGGGTGATCGAGGTCGGGCTGGCCAAGCGTTCGCGCACTCAGACCTTTGGCGGGATGGCGGTGGTGATGCTGGGCATCCTCGCCGCGCTGTGGGCGCAAAATGCGGGCAGCGATGAACGCCGCATCGTGATCGCTTCCAAGCAGTTTTCCGAACAATACATCCTCGCCCAACTGATCGGCGCGCGGCTGGAGGCGGCGGGTTACGCGGTCGAATATCGCGACGGGCTGGGCAGCGCGGTGGTGCATTCTGCGGTCGCGTCCTCCGCGATCGACATTTCGGTCGATTACACAGGCACGGTCTGGACCAATTACCTCAAGCGCGCGGACAATCCGGGGCGCGAGGTGATGTATGAAACGATCCGTGAATGGGAATGGCGCTCCAACGGGGTCAAGGTGCTGGGCCGCCTGGGGTTTGAAAACGCCTATGCCTTCGCCATGCGCGCCGACAGGGCGGCGGAAGTAGGCGTTACCTCACTCACCGATCTGGTCGCCGTCGCCCCGCGTCTCACCGTCGGCGGCGACCCGGAGTTTTTCGAGCGGCCCGAATGGATCGCGGTGCGCGATGCCTATGGGCTGCGGTTCGCCGGAAGTCGCAATTTCGCGCCGACCTTCATGTATAACGCGCTGCAATCGGGCGAGGCGGATGTGATCAGCGCCTATACGTCCGACGGGCGGATCGCGGCTGACAGGCTGGTGGTGCTGGCTGATCCCAAGGGCGCGCTGCCGAGCTATGACGCGATGCTGATGCTGTCGCCCCGGATTGCGCAGGATCAAGGCGTGATCGCCGCGCTAACCCCGCTGATCGGCGCGATCAGCGTTGAGGCGATGCGCGAGGCCAATCTGGCGGTTGACCGTGAGGATGCGGCGAAAATGACGCCCAAGGCGGCGGCGGCACAATTAGCGGTAAAAGCGGGGCTTTAGAGCAGGCCGAGTATCAGGGCCTTATTCAAACCCCACCCCGAACGGCCAGCGCCGCCCGCACATACCGAGCACTTTGAACAAAGTGCCCATATGGGTTGATTCCACCAGCCGATCACGCTGGCGTTTGAGCTTGTCTGCCTCTTTGGGGTTGCGGCGTTGCAGCGCTTCCAGCCGTGTATCGATCCCCATCTGGCGCAGCCATTCGCCCTGCATCTGCACCCCCATCACGTCAGCGCCGTGCTGACGGGCGATCTGCTGGAGCAGTTCGAAATCGACATGCGCGGTGATATCGGCATCACCCGGATGCGCGAAGACATCGACCTTCTGATGCGCCTTAAGCGCTTGCAAGGTCGATCCGGCGCGCAATTCGGTCTGGCCATAATCGATAATCAGCGCCGCGCCGCCTTGATTGGTCAGGCGCTGCGCAAGTTCGCCCATCACCGCTACGGCCGCCGGACTGGTTTCGATCATCGATCCCTGACTGGCGCGCGCCCAGCCTGATGGCACCAGATGATCCATCCGCTCCTTGCCTGTGCCAAAGGCGAAGGCGTCGCCTTCCAGCCCGACCACCCGTTCAAACCAGCCGTCGGCCGAGCGCACCAGTTGATGGATCGGCAACGCATCGAAAAATTCGTTGGCGACAACCAGCAGCGGCGCATCATCGGGCAAGGTCGAAAGATCGTGGTGGTGATGGCAGCCGGGAAATGTCTCTCGCTGGAGCCTGCGCAAGGTCGCCGAGGTTTCGACAAAATGCACCTGCGGCGCGAAATCATAGCGCGCCGCCGTGGACAGCGCATCGCGCGCCAGCGTGCCGCGGCCGGGACCAAGTTCGACATAGTGGATATGTTTGCGGCCGCCCATCCGCACCCACAGATCCGCCAGCCATAGCCCGACCAGTTCGCCGAACATCTGGGTGACTTCGGGCGCGGTGATGAAATCACCTTGGTCGCCCAGCGGATCGCGGCTGGCATAATAGCGCGCGTTGCTTTCGCCCATGTAATGCGCAAGGCTGATCGGGCCGGTTTCGCGGATCAGACGGCGCAGGGTCTTGCCAACATCAACATTGGCGCGCGCGGCGACTTCGGCTTCGAGCCGGGCTTGTTCTTCGGCGGCGGCTTGCTCTGCGGCGGCTTGTTGGGCGGCGGCCAAGGCGGCGGCTTCGGCAGCTTCGGCTTCCAGACGGGCGCGCTCTTCAGCTTCTGCCTTGGCCTTGGCTTCAGCTTCGGCCTTGGCTTTGGCCTTGGCTTCGGCAGCTGCCTTTTCACGAGCCTCGCGTTCAGCGCGGGCCGCGGCTGCGCGGCGCGCTTTCTCCTCCGCTGCCGCGCGGGCTTTTGCTTCTGCGACGGCCTTGGCTTTGGCGCGCGCTTCGGCTTCGCGGCGAGCTTGTTCCTCGGCGGCGGCCTTGGCTTTGGCCGCTGCTTTGGCCTTGGCTTCGGCTTCCTTGCGTGCTCTTTCTTCGGCCTCTGCCTTAGCCTTGGCTTCGGCGGCGGCCTTGGCTTCGGCGGCAGCCCGTTCGCGGGCTTCGCGTTCGGCGCGGGCCTTCGCGGCGGCTTTAGCCTGTTCCAGCGCTGCGGCCTCAGCACGGGCCTTGGCATCGGCTTCGGCCTTAAGGCGCGCCTCCTGTTCCGCGCGGGCCTTGGCCTCGGCTTCGGCTTTCCGGCGTGTTTCGGCTTCGCGGCGGGCCTTGTCCTGCGCTTCGGCGGCGGCTTTGGCCTGTGCCTCCGCTTTGGCCCTTGCCTCCGCTTTGGCCTGGGCCTCCGCCTCGGCTTGGGCCTGTTCGCGGGCTTGCTGCTCGGCAAGCTCCTTGGCTTCGGCGTCCGCCTTGGCGCGGGCGGCAGCTTTTGCCGCCGCGCGCGCCGCTTCGCGATCAGCCTCAGGTTCAGCCTCAACCTCGGGATCGATCAGCCGCAGCGCGCTTTTCCACGCGCGCGCGCCGCCGGCCCCCGGCTCGGCGGTCAGGTCGGTTGCACGCCCCCGCTCGCCAGCGGTTTGTTCCGTAGCGCGAAGAACACGACAATCAATCCAGTCAGGATCAGCGGTATAGTCAGCCATTGGCCCATCGATAGCCCGGTCCGGGCGGCAAAGTCAGCCAGTTGTGCATCGGGCTGACGAAAAAACTCGTTAACGAAGCGCGCAATTCCGATGCCGAGTGTGAATACCCCCGCCAGCAGGCCGGGGCGATAGCGCGCGCGGGTTTTCCAGAACAGCAACATCAGGATCACCAGCAGCGCCAGTCCTTCAAGCCCGGCTTGATACAGCTGGCTGGGGTGGCGTGACAATCCGTCAGGATCGCTCGGGAACACCATCGCCCACGGCACGTCGGTCACCCGGCCCCACAGTTCACCATTGATGAAATTGGCGAGCCGCCCCAGCAGCATCCCCATCGGCACGCCGACCGCGACATAATCCACCACCCGGATAAAATTCAGCCGGTCGCGCCATGATACCCACGCCATCGCGACCGCCACGCCCAGCAGGCCACCATGAAACGCCATGCCACCATCCCACAGCCGCAGCAATTTCCAACTGACAAAACCATCGCCCGAAAAATCCGTGAAGGCGCTGGGGATGCCGGTGTCCCCTCCTGTATAAAATGCCGCATAGCCCAGCCGCCCGCCGATAATCACCCCCAGCGTGCAATAGAAAAACAGGTCATCGGCATGGCGCTGCGCCATCGGTGCGCCGGGCTGCTTGAGCATTTTCGAGGTATGCCAATAGGCAAAGATCACCCCGATCAGATATGCCAGTGAATAAAACCGCAGCGTAAAAAACCCCAGATCGATCCCCGGCCGCAGACCCAGTTCGGCCCAGTAGATCGGATCGGCAGCGCCGCTTACGGCAAGTAGTGACAGCACGGGGCGAACCTCTTAATGACAATGGAAAGTCGTATCGGCGGGCCGGACATGACCCTTGCCGCGTTGGCGCTTCTGGCACAGCGCGCGGGGCAGGGGAAGGGGCGCACGGTTGCCACCAAGGCTTGGGACACGCAGCCCGGGACGCACTCCATGTGCGCCCGGACTTGTTTATAAATGAGAGAGGAAGGACACCGCATGCCCACCCCACTGGATAATGCGCTTGAAGCGATCGTTACCGGCCTGACCGCACCGGGCCAGCCGTTTGCCACCGCGCCATTTGTGCGCGACGGCGTGGAAATGCCCGCTTTTGTCGCCGCTCCGCCGACGCTGGCGCATTATTTTGCGTATTTCTCCAATGAACACAAAGATGCACTGTTTCTCGTCGATGGCGATGTGCGGCTCAGCTTTGGCGATACCTATGCGGCGGCCACCTGCGTGGCGGAAAGTCTGGTGCACGATCACGGGATCGAAAAGGGCGACCGGGTGGGTATCGCCGCGCGCAATTCGGCCAACTGGATCATCGCCTATATGGGGATCATCATGGCGGGCGGCTGCGCGACGCTGCTCAATGGCTTTTCGTCGGGAGAAGAGCTCGCCTACGCGATCGATCTGGCCGAATGCAAACTGGTGTTGGCTGATGAAGGCCGCGCCGCACGGCTAGAAGGGCGCGATCATCCGGCTGCGCTCGCGCTGTTCACTCACAGCAATCAGCCCGCACAAGGGCTTGCGCAGATCTGGCGCGTGCCCGAAGGCACCAGCGCGGCGATGGCGGTGCTCGGCACGCTTGGACCCGACGACATGGCCACCATCCTCTACACCTCGGGTTCGACCGGCAAATCGAAGGGTGCGTGGTCGGATCATCGCGGCGTTGTCAACGCCATCATGAACTATGTCTGCCAAAGCGCGATGGCCAAGGTGCATCTGGAAAGCCAGGGCGACGTGTTGAGCGATCAGCCCTGCGCACTGGTCGCGGTGCCGCTGTTCCACGTGACGGGCGAAGTACCGCTGATGCTGCAAAGCTTCGCGATCGGGCGCAAGCTGGTGCTGATGCCCAAATGGGACGCAGGGCTAGCGATCCGGCTGATGGCAGAGGAAAAGGTGTCCTATTTCGTCGGCGTGCCGTTGATGAGCTACGAAATCGCCAATCACCCCGACCGCGAAAATTACGACCTGTCGGCATGCAAGAGCTTTGCCGCAGGCGGCGCGCCGCGTCCGGTCGAACACGTCACCCGGATCAAGGAAGCCTTCCCCGGTGCCTTCCCGCTGCTGGGTTATGGCCTGACCGAAACCAACGCCATCGGGTGCGGCAATTTCAACGAGAACTATCTCGCCAAGCCGGGTTCGACCGGGCGTCCGTCAAAACCGCTGGTCGATCTGCGCATTCTGGATGATGCCGGCAATGAACTTGCCAATGGTGAAGTGGGCGAGGTCTGCATCCGATCGGTCGCCAATTTCCGCGGCTACTGGAAGAATGACGAGGCGACCGCGGCGGCCTTTACCGACAACGGCTTCTTCCGCACCGGCGATCTGGGCTATCTCGACGCGGACGATTACCTGTTCATCGTTGACCGCAAGAAAGACATCATCATCCGCGGCGGCGAGAATATCACCTGCATCGAGGTGGAAGACGCGATCTATGCGCATGATGATGTCGGCGAATGTTCGGTATTCGGCCTGCCCGATGAACGCTTTGGCGAAGTCCCGGCGGCGGTGTACCGGATGAAGGGCGGCCACGCCGCGATCACCCCCGGACAACTGCGCGCCTTCCTGCTCGAACGGATCGCGCCGTTCAAGGTGCCGCTCGAACATCAGATCTGGATCACTGACGAGGCGCTGCCCCGGCTCGGCACGCAGAAGATCGACAAGCGCGCAGTCAAGGCGCGTTATACCAATGCCACGGCGACGGCCTGATCCGCTGATCTGTGCGGGTCGCATTACCAAACGCCGGGTCGGCGGGCTGATGCGGAGCGACTTGGCATGAAGCCCCGGCGCGTCCCCGATCAGCGCGCGATCATTGACCGGCGTGCTCTGGCAGAGCAGGTCGCCGCGCTGTTTGCGGTGGGCGGCGAGGGCGCGCGCGGCGATATCGTCAAGGCGCTGCGCCGCGCGCTTGACGATGGCCGCGCCGAACTCGTGCGCAGACTGGCGGAAGCGCCATCGGCGGGGCACGATGTCACCAGCGGCTATTCCTTCCTGACCGATCAACTGCTGCGGGTGATCCACGATCACGTCACCACGCATCTTTACCCCGTCCCCAATCGCACTGCGGCCGAACGTCTCGCGATTCTGGCGGTGGGCGGATACGGGCGCGCCGAAATGGCGCCGCATTCGGATATCGACATCGCCTTCATCACCCCGATGCGCCGTTCGCCGTGGTGCGAACAGGTGATCGAGGCGATGCTGTATCTGCTGTGGGATCTGGGCCTGAAAGTCGGCCATTCGAGCCGCACGGTGGCCGATACGATGCGGATGGCGAAGGATGATCTCACCATCTGCACCGCGCTGCTCGAAGGGCGGTTGGTGTGGGGTGATCAGGTGCTTTACGAAGAACTGCGCACGCGGTTCTGGGGTGAGGTCGTCAAAGGCAGCGAACGCCAGTTCCTCACCCAGAA
>JAHJSJ010000117.1 GCA_018830415.1 Alphaproteobacteria bacterium
AGCCCGATTGCGGCCAACCCAATCACTGCCTGTTTCATTGCACCCTCCCTTGCTGGCACCGGTAAGAATCGGCGCGCACGGCAAAGGTATCAGGCGGGGTGCAAACGTCCAGCCTCCGACTACTCCGCGTGCTTGTCCAACTCATCACCGGTCACGGTCACAACATGCAACAGATTGGTGCTGCCCGGTGTTCCGAATGGTACGCCTGCCAGCACGATCAACTTGCTGCCTGCCGTGCCAAACCCGTGGCGCAGCGCCATGCGGCGGCCCTTGCCGATCATTTCTTCAAAGCTGCCAATATCCTTGGTCGCGACCGCGTGCGCGCCCCACAACAACGCCGTGCGGCGCGCCGTGCGGATGGATGGCGTGAGCACCAGCATCGGCGTGCCGGGCCGTTCGCGCGCCACGCGCCGCGCGGTCGATCCGGAGTCCGTGAACACCGTGATCGCGCTGATCGGCACTGTATCGGCAATCGTCATGCAGGCATGGGCCAGCGCATCTGACGTGGTTGCGTCAGGCGTGGTTTCGAGAAAGCGCACGCGTTCCTTGTAGCCCTCATCGCGTTCAACTTGCGCAGCGATGGCGTGCATCATCGCCACCGATTCTTCCGGCCACGCCCCGGCCGCGCTTTCAGCCGACAGCATCACCGCATCCGCCCCGTCATAGACCGCATTGGCCACGTCGGAGACTTCGGCGCGGGTCGGGGTCGGGCTCTCGATCATGCTTTCGAGCATCTGGGTCGCCACGATTACCGGCTTGCCCGCCCGCCTGCTGGCATTGACGATGCGCTTTTGCAGCGGCGGGACTTCGTGTGGCTCAAGCTCCACGCCCAGATCCCCGCGCGCGACCATGATGCCATCGGCCAGTTCGATGATCGAATCGAGCCGGTGAATGGCCTGCGGCTTTTCAATCTTGGCGCACAGCGCGATATCGCGGGTGCCGATCAGCTTGCGCGCTTCGGCAATATCTTCGGGCCGCTGCACGAAACTGAGCGCGATCCAGTCCGCCCCGTTTTCGGTGGCAAAAGCAAGATCACGGCGGTCCTTTTCGGTCAGCGCCGGGATCGGCACTTCGGCATCGGGGACGTTGACGCCCTTTCGATCCGAAATCACCCCGCCAACTTCGGCTGAGCAAAGGATGCGATTATCGTCCGCTTCCAGCACCTTCAGCCGGATCTTGCCGTCATTGATCAGCAGGCGCTGGCCGCGTTCCATGATGCCGAACAATTCGGGATGCGGCAGGCAGACGCGGTTTTCATCGCCGGGCGCCTCATCGCGGTCGAGCACGAAGTGGCCCGAGTGGCGGATCACCGCCTGCCCATCCTTGAACTGGCCGACTCGCAGCTTTGGCCCCTGGAGATCGGCGAGGATCGCGATCGGTTTGGCATATTGCTTTTCCAGCGCGCGGATCGCCTGAATGGCAGCCTTGTGATCGGCGTGATCGCCGTGGCTCATATTGAGCCGGAACGCGTCTGCCCCTGCGAGCAGCAGTTTTTCGAGCATCGCCGGGTCGCGGCTGGCCGGGCCGATGGTCGCGAGAATCTTGACCTTGCGGCCGCGCGGGTCGATCCTGATCTGATCGCGTCGTGTCATGGTGTTGGCTGTCCCTCGTTACGGCAGGCTATGACAGACCCATTTTGCAACTCAAGGAAAAGCCGCGATGAATAGCAATGCCGACCCGCTAGATGATCTTGACGATGTGCAGGCCGCTGCCGCGTTTCGGCGGTTGGTGCGTCATTTGCGCCATCGTCATGATGCGCAAAATATTGAATTAATGATATTATCCGGTTTCTGCCGCAATTGTCTGGCCGACTGGATTCGTGATGCCGGCTATCCGGGCGACAAGGAAGCCGCGCGCGCGGTGATCCACGGAATGCCAAGCGCGCGGTGGAAGGAACGCTTCCAATCGCCCGCCACTCCGGAACAAATCGCCGCTATGGAAGCGAGCGTGGCGAAGAACACACAGGATTAATTTACGCCGCCGGTTCAATCGGCGCGGCAGTCTGGCTATCGCGCTTGGCAACCGATTCTGACCCAATGGAGATTTCCCTATGGCCGATAACGCCAATTCGTCCGACGACCGCCTGCGCCTGCTGATCGAACGCATCGAACGCCTTGA
>JAHJSJ010000118.1 GCA_018830415.1 Alphaproteobacteria bacterium
CCGGATCGTGCTGCCGCCCTTGCGCGAACGCGTGGGCGATATTCCCGCACTGACCCGCCATTTCCTCGCCCGCATCGGCGAACAGCCGGGGTTGAACCATTTGTCGGTATCGGACAGCGCCTTGGCGCTGCTCGCCGCCTATGACTGGCCGGGCAATGTCCGTCAGTTGCAATCGGTGTTGTTCCGCGCGGCGGTCTATTGCGACGACAATTCGCTCACCGCCGACAGTTTTCCGCAATTGTCCGAAATGCTGGGCGAACAGGGCAGCGTCACGGTGGCGAGCGCGCATGAAGGGGTGGGCATCATGCTCTACACCCCCGACGGCAACCTGCGCCCGCTGGAGGATATCGAGGCTGACGTGATCCGCCTCGCCATCGGCCATTATCGCGGCCGCATGACCGAAGTGGCGCGGCGGCTGGGGATCGGGCGCTCAACGCTCTATCGCAAGCTCAGCGATCTGGGGATTGATAACGCGGCTTGATCGGCGCGCCAGCCCGACCTAACTCGGCGGGCATGACATCACACAATCAAGATTTCGCCGGGCGCAGCGCGCTCGTCACCGGGGCGGCTTCGGGGATTGGCGCGGCTGCGGCAAAGGCGCTTGCGGCGCGCGGCGCGGCCAAGCTGTTTCTGGTCGATGTCGATGGCGCGGGGCTGGATGCGCTCGATTTACCGGGCGAAGTGCACCGCATTGTCGGCAGCGTCGCGGATGAGACGCTATGGCAGGCGTTAGACCCCCGCTTGACCGGGCTAGACCATGCCTTGGTCAATGCAGGTATCGGTTCGGGCGGCCCGATTGCGTCGATTTCGCTGGCCGAATGGCGCCGGGTGATGGCGGTCAATCTGGACGGCGCGTTTATGACCTTGGCGAGTTCGCTGCGGGCGATGGAACAGCGCGGCGGCAGCGTGGTGGTGGTCGCATCAGTCACCGGGATCAAGCCGGTGCCGGGCATCGGCCCTTACGGCGTATCCAAGGCAGCAGTTGCTCACATGGCCCGCATCGCAGCGGCCGAAAGCGCCCAAAAAGGCATCCGCGTCAATGCGATAGCCCCCGGCGGGGTGGACACTGCGATCTGGGAAAGCGGCGCAGATTTCACCGCCTCGGTCGAAGCGATTGGCCGCGAGGCGACGATCAAGGCAATGGCCAAGACCACGCCGCTGGGCCGCTTCGCTACCTCAGAAGAGATGGCCGACAGCATCCTCTATTTGCTGAGCGATGCTGCGGCCAATATCACCGGGCACGTGATGATGTCAGACGGCGGCTTTACACTCTGATTTTATGCTGTTTTTATCAGAATTGGCCGCGCGCGACGCCCACTTCAAAACCGGATTCGAACACCGACCAGGCCGGACACCGTTTCATAGCGGCCATCGAGTTCCGAATTGAAGATTTCACCGCCGCCAGCAACAAATTGGCGTTCGAAATTAAGCCCGGAAATGCGTTGATAACGCACGCCTGTTTCCAGATCGAGGCGATCAGTCAGGCGGAAGCTCAACCCCACGTCGCCTTGTAGCACAAAGCCTGTATCATTACCGCGAATGGCAAATGTATCGGTGGTGGCCGTGCCGTTATTGGGAAAATAGCCGATATTGGGATCAACATCGGCAATCCCGACACCCGCGCCGACATAGGGCACGACAGTCTGTTTTTCCTTGAACCGCACATCAGCGCGATAATTCAGCGTGAACGAATTGATGTCAGCGCCGCCGCCAAACGTCTGATTGCCACCATTGGACGAACCCCCATCAACATCGGGGCTGCTATAATTATACTCCAATTCCACACTGGGTTGGAAAATACCCAGCAGACGCGTGGGAATTTGATACCCGACCGCGCCAGACACGGTGAAATCCTCATCAAATTGGACTCGCGTGGTAGCAGGGTCACCGGCAACGCCGGGTGAGCCATTTGCGGGAGCCTGAATACCGTCGAATGTTTTGCTGGAGGGCGATGTTACACCGCCACGAACCGAAGCATAAATACCTTCATCGAGCTTAAAATCATCATCCTGAGCAAATGCAGTTGAAGGCATTGCCACAAATAGCATAGATGATGCGATGAAAATATAACGAAGGCGCATGACGATTTGCTCCAAATCCGAAAATGATTTGAGAACCAATTTTCTACTATCATGAAGGTGTTCGTCGTTCACACCGACAAGGTTACACTGCCAACTCGATACCCGAGTCATGCAATGGTCGGAACGACACGCACAGCGCTCCGCAAACGCTATTATCTGCGATCAGATAGTTCCGCCGGGATCGTCGAAAAATCGGTGAGCGCCGCGTCGCGCAAACCGCGCCACACATTGCGCGCCTGCACCGTCTCGGCCACGTCATGCACCCGCAGGATATGCACACCGGCCTCCATCCCCTTCGCCGCGATTGCAAGCGACCCGGCGAGCCGCTGGTCGGCAGGCTCCTCAGCCGACAGCGCGCCAATCATCCGCTTGCGGCTCACGCCCAGCATGACCGGGCTGCCCAGTGCGTGGAACAACGGCAAGGCGTTGATCAGCGCCAGATTATCCGCCAGCGACTTGCCGAAACCGATGCCCGGATCGACGATGATACGGTCTTCGGCAATGCCCGCCGCGATGGCGCGCACGCGCGCGGCTTTGAGGAAGTCGAACACCTCGCTAACCACGTCAGCATATTGCCCGCCCGCGTGCAGATCCTCGCCCGCACTTGGCGCGTGCATCAAAACCACCGGGCAACCGCGCGCCGCGACCAGTGCGATACTGCGCGGATCGTATCGCAGAGCCGAGACATCATTGACCATATGCGCGCCCGCCGCCAGCGCCGCTTCGAGCACGCCTGCGCGCCGGGTGTCGACGCTGATTGCGGCTCCCATTGCCGCGCAATATTCGACAGCAGGGATCACTCGGCGGATTTCCTCATCCTCAAACGTCGCCGCAGCGCCGGGGCGAGTGCTTTCGCCGCCAATGTCGATGATCGCCGCGCCTGCCTCCAGCATCGCGGCGGCGCGGGCACGCCCGGCCTGCGCATCATCATGCGCGCCGCCATCCGAGAAACTGTCGGGCGTGACGTTGAGGATGCCCATGATCTGCGGCTGATCGAGCCGGATGGTGCGCGCACCCAATTGCAGCGGAGGGTGTGCTCTGTTGAGGTTCGCCCACTGCGCAGCTGCATCATCAGCCACCGTATCAGGCAGGCTGGCCAGCGTCTGTTCCACCGTACCTGCGGTGCAGATGATCCGGTTCGCCACCACCCCATCGCGCCGCAGCGCCAGCGCAAATTCGCGGGCATAGGCCATGCTGCCGCCCAGCCGCACCGCCTCGCCCTCGACCGCCTGCGGGCCTGAGACTAGTGTGAGCGGATGGAGATAGACGGCGTCAGTCATACCAAGTCGTGTGCTCCCGCCTTGTGGTGCCAAACCGAACTAGGTCCCCGCCTTCGCGGGGACTCACCGAAAAATCAATCCTCGTTGGCGAGCAGGTAAAGCTGCCGCGCGGCGTCAATTGGCTGCACATCCGCGCCGACTTCGTAATGCCAGAACGACCAGCCGTTGCAGCTTGGCGCGGCTTGTAAATCCTTGCCCAGCCCGTGGATCGATCCGGTTTTGCCGTCACACTCCAACGATCCATCGGCGCGCACGGTGGCGATCCAGCGGCGTTTTTTGTCGAATACCTGCGTGCCCGGCGGAATCAGCCCGGTTTCAACCACCGCGCCGAACGCCACCTTGGGCGCGGTGCGGGCGGATTGCATCGTGGTGAGCGCGCTTTCATCAAGCGGCAGTTCCTTGGCGATGCGCTGTGTTGCGACTTCGCGGTAGAAATCCTCACGCTCGCAACCGATCCATTCGCGCCCCAGCCGCTTGGCCACCGCGCCGGTGGTGCCGGTGCCAAAGAACGGATCGAGCACCACGTCGCCCCGTTCAGTCGTGGCCAGCAGCACGCGATAGAGCAGCGCTTCGGGCTTTTGCGTCGGGTGGGCTTTTTTGCCGCCTTCCTTGAGCCTTTCGCCGCCCCCGCAGATCGGCATCACCCAGTCCGACCGCATCTGCAATTCATCGTTCAACGTCTTCATCGTGCGGTAATTGAACTGATACCGGGCCTTTTCCCCCATGCTCGCCCAGATCAGCGTTTCATGCGCGTTGGTAAAGCGGGTGCCGCGAAAATTGGGCATCGGATTGGCCTTGCGCCAGACGATGTCGTTGAGAATCCAGAACCCGAGATCCTGCAGGATCGCCCCGACGCGGAAGATGTTGTGATAAGAACCGATCACCCACAATGCGCCATCGGGCTTGAGCACCCGGCGTGCTTCGGTCAGCCATTCGCGGGTGAAGGTGTCATA
This sequence comes from Alphaproteobacteria bacterium, assembly GCA_018830415.1. Taxonomy (GTDB): domain Bacteria; phylum Pseudomonadota; class Alphaproteobacteria; order Sphingomonadales; family Sphingomonadaceae; genus Erythrobacter. The sequence continues at coordinate 4,315 of JAHJSJ010000118.1, forward strand.
GGCGCGGAAGCTGTCGAACTGATCCCAGTGATCGGTCACGGCATCGACATGACTGCCGTCCGGACGGTTGAGATCGCCGCCAAGCTGCAAGTTATAGGGCGGATCAGCAAACACCAGATCGACGCTGTTGGTGGGGAGTGAGCGCATCGCTTCGATGCAGTCCCCCGGCAGGATACGGCCCAGCGGTAGATCGAGCACAGGCGCAATTTTTGGCGCTTTTACAGCGCGTTTTTCCTGCAACTTCGTCTTTTCTATAACGCCCACCAGATCAGCCCCGCTTGTTATGCTTGCAACTTATCCACAGGCATGAGTCTTTGAGGAGTCCGCGTCAAGCGCCTAATTATGCGCGCATTATGGTTAACGTTGTATCAACGCAGCGGAACGAAGCAAGACCGGCACAAGATGTTGAGTCCCGCGCCGCGCAAGGGACTCGATATGCAGCGGTGTGGCCCGCAGGACTCACCTGCCACGCCATCAACCATGCAAAATTCCGATCAGATCAACGCCAGCTGCGCAACCGGGGCAAAGCTGCGGCGGTGTAGCGGGGTCGGGCCGTGGCGGCGCAGCGCCTCCATGTGTTCGGCCGTGCCATAACCCTTGTTGCGTTCCCACCCGTATTGCGGGTGCGCGCGGGCGGCCTCCACCATCAGCCGGTCGCGCCATTCCTTGGCGATGATCGACGCGGCCGAGATCGCCGGTTCGATCCCGTCTCCGCCAACAATCGCGCGCGCGGTCCAGCCCCATCCGGCACAGCGTCCGGCAGGGGTCATATTGCCATCGATCAGCACTTCGCGCACCGGCGCGGGAATCGCGGCGGTCAGGCGAGCCACGGCGCGAGTCATCGCCTCCATCGTGGCGATGAAGATATTGAGCCGGTCGATCTCGTCCGGCTCGACCACCGCCACCGCCCAACCGCAGCTGGCCCGAATAGCCGTTTCCAGCCGCGCACGGCGGGCGGGCGAAAGCCGCTTGGAATCATCGAGCCCAATGGGTATCTCAACCCCAAGCACAACCGCCGCGGCCACCACCGGCCCGGCCAACGGCCCGCGCCCGGCCTCATCAACCCCGATGACAAGGCCGCCGCTTGTAACCGTGAAACCCGGAGTGACCCCAAACATGACCCGTTCTTTCCCTCTGACCGCCGCACTTTCCCTGCCCGCGCTGATGCTGGCAAGCTGTGCCAATGCCGAAACCGGGGAAACCGCCGCATCGGCAGCCGATGGCGCTCCGTTTGTCATCAGCGAAGTGGCGACGTTTGAGGAACCCTGGGCGATTGAATTTGCGCCCGGCACCCCGGTGCTGTTCGTCACTGAAAAGGCGGGCACGGTGAAGTTTATCGACACGGCAACGGGAACCATCGGCACGGTCAGCGGCGCTCCCGAAGTGGCCTATGGTGGGCAAGGCGGATTAGGCGACATCGCCTTCCTGCCCGCCGAAGCCTCAGACGTTCTGGGGCAGCGCACAATCTATCTCAGCTGGGCCGAGGCGGGCGCGGATGACACGCGCGGGGCGGCGGTTGGCAAGGGCACACTGGTGTGCACCAGCACCGAGACTTGCGCCATCGAAGGCCTCAGCGTCATCTGGCGGCAAGCCCCCAAGGTGACCGGGCGCGGGCATTATTCGCACCGCATCAGCGTGTCGCCTGATGGTCAGCATCTTTATATCGCCAGCGGTGATCGCCAGAAAATGGAGCCCGCTCAGGACACATCGAACACGCTCGGCACGATCGTCCGACTCAACCTTGATGGCACACCGGCGGCGGGCAACCCGATGGCCGATCAGGGCGGCGTGACAGCGGAAATCTGGTCTTACGGGCACCGCAACATTCTGGGGATGGATTGGGATGCGCAGGGGCGCCTGTGGGAAGTCGAACACGGCCCGGCGGGCGGGGATGAACTCAACCTCGTTCAGCGCGGTGCCAATTATGGCTGGCCGGTGCGTTCCTATGGCGAACATTACAACGGCGGCGCAATTCCTGATCACAGCGCCGATGATGGCTTCGCCAAGCCCGCGATGTTCTGGAATCCGGTAATCGCGCCGGGCGATATGCTGATCTATGACGGCACGATGTTCGGCAATTGGCAGGGCCGTGCGCTGATTGTGGGGCTTGGTTCGCAGGCTCTGGTCGAAGTCGCCATCGAAGGTGACAGTGCAAGCGAAGTCAGCCGCCATGAATTCGACCGTCGGCTGCGCTCGCTTGCGCAAGGGCCAGGTGGCGCGCTGTGGATCGCCGAGGATGGCAAGGGCGCGCGGGTGTTGAAGCTTTCCCCGCAATGACAACGGCTGCCACTGCCCCCACCACTGCCACGCTGATCCCGCTGGAGGCGGTTGATCCCGCCATGATCGAGGCGGTGCTTGACCGCGCGTTCGGCCCGGATCGTCACGCGCGCACGGCCTACCGCATCCGCGAAGGCATGGACTGGCTGCCGGGTCTGAGCCTGGCGGCGCTGGACGAAGACGAACTGCTGGTCGCCACGATCCAGTGCTGGCCAATCGCGCTCCAGACGCGGCAGGGGCAGGTGCCGCTGGTGATGGTCGGGCCGGTGGCCGTGGTGCCCGAACGACAGGGCGAAGGCTTTGGCGTCGGCTTGATGAGCGCGATGATCGCTGAAGATGCACGGCTGGCGGCGGGCGGGCAGGCGCTGACGCAGGTGCTGATCGGCGATGCCGAATACTATGGGCGCTGGGGCTTTTCTGCGGCGCTGACAGGCGGTTGGCGCTGCCCCGGCCCCTACGAACCGCATCGGCTGCTGGCGCGCGGTGCGGGTTTGGCGGCCATGCCGGCCGAAGGGATGCTGGGCCCGTGGGTATGACTAGAACGTGGGAATAATAAGAAGGAGCAGCTTAACCCCTTCACCTTGCGCCAAGCTTCTGGCATCGCTCTAAACGAACCATGCCCTATGAACCGCCCCCCTATCTCGCCGAACTGACGCTGGCCGAAATCGCCGAGTTGGTGGCGCAGCGCAAATTGCCCCCGGTCGAAGGTTGGGCGCCGCAGCAATCGGGCGACAGCGCGATGCGAATTGCTGCGGACGGCACCTGGTATCACGAAGGCAGCCCGATCCGGCGCGAAGCGATGGTGCGCGCCTTTGCCGGGCTGCTCAAACGCGACGACAGCGGCCAGCACTGGCTGATCACCCCGTTCGAGAGACTTGGCATCGCAGTGGATGACGCCGCCTTCATCGCGGTCGATTGCGTGCGCGCCGGTGATGCGCTGGTGTTCCGGCTCAATACCGATGACATCGTGATCGCCGGGCCGGATCACCCCTTGCGCGCCGCAGGTGATGCCGAGGCCCCGGCGCTCTATCTCGATGTCAGGCGCGGGTGCGAGGCGCGGTTGAACCGCTCAACCTACGCGCAACTGGCCGAAATCGCGCTGGCCGAAGGGGCCGAGGACAATAGCTGGCAAGTCACCAGCAAAGGTCAGGCGTTTTCGCTGCTGCCATGACGCCATCCCCCGCCGCCAGCATCTACGACCCGCTTGCTCAGGCCTTTGCCGAAGGCCACCGCTCGCCAATCGACGGCCTGCTCAGCGATGCGGCGTTTGCCGCCGATGGCCGCGCAACCCCTGCCGCCGTGCTGATTGCGGTGACTGATGCGGCACATGATCCGCAGGTGATCCTGACCCAGCGCCCGCGCGCGATGCGCGATCATCCGGGACAGGTCGCCTTTCCCGGCGGCAAGATCGATGCAGGCGAGGACGCGATCACCGCCGCCTTGCGTGAGGCCGAGGAGGAGCTCGCCCTGCCGCGCGATGCGGTTCGCGTGATCGGAACCAGCGATGTCTATCACACCGGCACCGGCTTTCTGGTGACGCCGGTGGTCGGCGTGGTGCCTCCGGGGCTGTGCCTCACCCCCAACCCTTCGGAGGTGGAAGCATGGTTCGAAGCCCCGCTCGGCCTGCTGCTCGATCCGGAAAGCTGGACAACGAACGAAGTGTTTTGGCGCGGCGCAACCCGGCGTTACCTCGAACTGGAATGGCAGGGATTCCGCATCTGGGGCGTGACTGCGGCGATCATCGCCAACCTGTCGCGCCGGATTGCGATACAGGCGCTGCGCGATGCGGCGTGATCTCACCCAAGCCGAATGGCCGCACCGCGCTGGTCTTGCCGCGCTGACAGCGGCGCTGGTCG
>JAHJSJ010000009.1 GCA_018830415.1 Alphaproteobacteria bacterium
AAACCGCGTCGCAGATCATCGGAATTGATCGATTCCGCGCGCAGATCAAACGCCAGATAGTGATAACGCCCGAACCGGCGGCGATATTCCGCATCAACGCGCGGGCCTTCGCCGGTGGTTTCGGCCAGCGCGCCATTGTCATATTCCCGCTCGCGCCAGGTGCCTTGCAGTCTGACGCGGTGCTTGCGATCGGATTCCCACGTCAGCCGGGCAGAACCCTGCCATTCGTCGGTGTCGTTGCTTTCCACCGAAACCATGTCATCGAAATGGCGGGCCTGAAGCTGGAGTTCCCAGTCCTTTTCGATATCGGTCTGGACGGTCGCGGTAAACCGGTCGCGGGCAATGTTGCGCCGCGCTTCGCCAAGCCGCAGCACCTCGATCCGGTCGGCTTCAAGCCGCAGCCGCAGCCCGCGCTTTTCCAGCGCCACCCCAACCTGTCCGCGCACACTGATCGCCTCGCCATCGACGATCAGATCACTGTCGCGGGTGGTGGTTTCGGCGCTGACCGTCTGCACTTCGATCCGCGCATCGGGTTCAAGCCGCCAGCCAATGTCCTGCGCCGCAACACGGTCGGTTGCGAGCAAGGTAAGCGCGGCAAACAGCATGCCGCCCAGCACACGCGAAGAGAAATTCATGACGTAAGCCCCTGTTGACTTACGCAGAGCTACGGCAATCGCGTTTAGGAATTCCTAACCACGGTCATAAACCATGGTCGGCATCGCTGCCTGCAACGAAAAAGAGCGGAAGGCCGCTATCGACCTTCCGCCCTTCGTGCCCAAGTGGGGTAATCCGATCAGAACCGGGCGGACACTTCCACCCCGTAAAATTGCGGTTCTGCCGGAATGAAGGTGGGGATGCCAAATGCCCCGCCGGTGTTGCCTGCGTCGAGCAGGTATTTCTTGTCGAACGCATTGCGGATGAAGCCGGCAATCTCGTAGCGATCATCGCCGAAGCTGACACCGGCCCGCGCATTCACAAGGGTTACCGACTTTTGCGAAATCAGCGGATTGTTGGGCACTTCAAAGAAGATGCTGCTGCGATGCGAGATGCTGGGCGTGGCGAAGAAGCGCATGCCATTGCCGATGTCATGATCGACACTGAAACCGCCCGATGCCTGAAATTCGGGCTGCAGGCGGAACCGCGCGCCGGAGAAGGCGGGCGAAAACGCGCCGTCCTTGTCGATCCCGCCGTCGATATAGCCGAAATTGCCGAACAGGTTGAGCCAGTCGGTTACGTCCACCGCAAGTTCGCCCTCAACCCCCAGGTTTGACGCGGTGCCAGCGCTCTGGGTGACGAAGGCGCCGGTCGGATTGCCGTTGCTATCGAGCTGCGCGACGCTGACCTGAAAGCCGTCATAGGTCTGATAATAGACCCCCAGAGACCCCGAAACCGATCCGCTGGCGAGCTTGATCCCGCCTTCGTAGTTCCACACGATTTCCTCGGGTACATCGGTCCGGTCGGCCACCACATTGGCTCCGTCGCGCCGCGCGGCCAATTGCACCACCGGCGAACGGCGGCCTTTCGAGACAGTCGCGAACACGTTGACGTCGTCGCTGACCCGATACAGCGCGTTGAAGCGCGGCAGCCACGCCGTGAAGCTGTCATCGGCGGTGAAGGTCTGCCCGCCGGTATCGATCTGGCCGGGGATCAGCGGCGCACCGCTGAGCACGCTGTTGGGCACATCGGCAAAGAAGCCCGATTTGCGGTCCTCAGCCAGGAAGCGCAGGCCTGCGGTCAGTTCGAGCGCATCGGTGGCAATCCAGGTCACATCGGTGAACACCGAATAGGCTTCGTTGCGGCCCTGATTTTCGAACACCGAAGCGAACGGGATCGCCTGAAATGCGCCCATTGTCAAAAGGCCGGTGACAGCCGCTGCCGGGACGCTGCCATCGGGCGCGACGCAGGGAATGCCGGGGATCAGCGGCGCGCCGAACAGCGAGGTGAGGCATTGAAGATAGGTGCCTTCCTCGGTCGCGAAGGGCACGTTCTGGCGGCCATCCTCGATGAAGAGGTTCCACCCCGCACTCGCCCGCAATGCGCTGCCCTGATAGGTAAAGCGGCCTTCGTGGCTGACCTGCCAGCCATCCGCAATCTCGGTAAATTCGAGGAAGGGGGCCGCCGAACCGTCCGCATCAAACACTTCGCGGCTGTCAAATTCGCGGTATCCGTTGACGGTGGTGAAGGTCCAGCCGTCGGCAAACTGGTATTCCGCCGTAAGGTTGAGATCATAGACTTCGCGGTTCAGGCCAAGCTGATCGTCGCCCAGCACAGCCGCGCCCGCCGGATTGCCGCCAAGATTGGCATTTTCAAAAGCGTTGGCAGCGCCGCCCGGCGCGCCCGCAAAGGCCGGAAAGGTGCCCGAAATGAACGGCGTGCCGCCATTGCGCTGCTGGTCATAGGTGGCAACGAGATCCAGCGTGAAATCGGCGGTCGGCGCGTAACGGATCGATGTGCGGATGCCGAACTGATCCTGCGAATAGAGTTCTTCGTCCTGCGCCGGGTTGAGGTTTTCGACATAGCCATCGCGGGTGCGCCATTCAAACGCGACGCGCGCGGCCAGAACGTCCGAGCCGGCATTCAGGAAACCGCCGAGCAGGGTCTGTTCGAAATTGCCATAACCGCCGGTGATTTCGCCCGAAAACCCTTCGCGCGGGCGCGCCGACACCAGGCTGATCGCGCCCACGGCGGATGCGGTTCCGAACAAGGTCGCCTGCGGCCCCTTGATGACTTCGACGCGTTCCAGATCGTAAATCGCCTGATACGACCCGCGTGAGCGCGAGATGTCGACGCCGTTGTAATACAGCGTGACGCGCGGCCCTTGCTGCGCCGAGCCGCTGTCCGAGGTAATGCCGCGGATGACAATGCCGGGGTTATTGGCGCTCTGTTCCTGAATCAGCAGGCCGGGAACGTAGTTGGAAAGCTCTTCCAGATCGGTGATGCCCAACTGCCTTATCCGCTCGCCAGTGGTGGCGGTAATCGTGATCGGCACGTCCTGAACGCGCTGTTCGACCTTTTGGGCGGTTACGACAATCTGGTTGCCGTAAGCTTTGTCCTCAGCCGCCGGGGCTGCGCTATCTTGCGCGAAAGCGGCCTGCGGGGCGGCGGCGAGCGTGGCGGTAAGCGCAATCAGCGAAACGCGCGAAAGCGGGGTGCGGAACATCGGAACAGGCCTTTCTTGGTGGAGAGAGGCCTTGCCCGTGGCAGCGCATGGTGACGCCGCAGCGACGGCAGCGTGAAGCGCGCGTTACAGCGGGTTTACAATTTCAAGGCGTTGCATTTGTGCACCTGTAGCGCGCGCTTGGCCTGCGCCTCATAACGGGTTGCCATCGTGGTCGCGGTAAATCTCGCGCCGTCCGACATGGTTGGCGGGGCCGACAAGGCCGTCTTCCTCCATCCGCTCGATCCACTTGGCGGCGGTGTTGTAGCCAACCCCCATCTGGCGTTGGAGCCATGAACCCGATGCCTTCTGGTTCTCGATCACGATCTGGCAGGCCTGGCGATATTTGCGTTCTTCGGGGTTGTCGGACGCGGTGAATTCGTCCTCGAACCCGAACCCGCCGTCTTCGGGTTCTTCGGTCACGGCGTCGACATATTCGGGCGCGCCCTGACCGCGCCAGAAATCGGCGACGGCTTCAACCTCCTCGTCGGAAACGAACGGGCCGTGGACGCGCACCATCGCGCCGGTGTTGGGTTTGTAGAGCATATCGCCCTTGCCCAGCAGCTGTTCGGCGCCCTGTTCGCCCAGAATCGTGCGGCTGTCGATCCGGCTGGTGACCTTGAAGCTGATGCGGGTTGGCAGGTTGGCCTTGATCACCCCGGTGATGACATCGACCGAGGGGCGCTGGGTCGCCATGATCAGGTGGATCCCCGCCGCGCGGCTTTTCTGGCTGAGGCGCTGGATCAGCACTTCGATTTCCTTGCCGATCGTCACCATCAGATCGGCCAGTTCATCGACGATCAGCACGATCTGCGGCAATGGCTGGTAATCGAGCTGTTCTTCCTCGAACAATTGCTCGCCCGTTGCGGGGTCGAACCCGGTCTGCACCCGGCGGCCAAGCGGCTTGCCCTTGGCAATTGCGGCGCTGACTTTTTCATTGAAGGAATGGATATTGCGGCTGCTGACCGCGCTCATCATCCGGTAACGCCGCTCCATCTCCTCGACCGCCCATTTCAGCGCACGCACCGATTTGTGCGGCTCGGTCACCACCGGGGAAAGCAGGTGCGGGATATCGTCATAGGTCTTGAGTTCGAGCACCTTGGGATCGATCAGGATCAGGCGCAGTTCGCCGGGCGTGAAGCGATAGAGCAGGCTGAGCAGAATCACGTTCAGCCCGACCGATTTGCCCGATCCGGTTGTCCCCGCGACCAGCAGGTGCGGCATCGCGGCCAGATCGGCGATCACCGGTTCGCCCGCGATATCCTTGCCCAGAATGATCGGCAGGCTGCCCTTGGCATCGGCAAAATCGGCGCAGGCGGCCAGTTCTTTCAGCATCACCATCTGGCGATCCTGATTGGGCAGTTCGATCCCCATCACAGTGCGCCCCGGAATGGGGGAGACGCGCGCCGAAATCGCGCTCATGTTGCGGGCGATATCTTCGGCCAGCCCGATCACCCGGCTGGCCTTGATCCCCGGCGCGGGTTCCAATTCGTACATCGTCACCACCGGGCCGGTGCGCACGGCGGTAATTTCACCCTTCACGTTGAAATCATCGAGCACGTTTTCGAGCAGCCGGGCGTTGCGTTCCAGCGCCATCTTGTCGAGCTTTGGCGCTTTGTCGGCGGGCGGTTCGGCCAGCAAATCGAGGCTGGGCAGGTTGTAGGCGGCGAACATATCGGCCTGCGCGGTCTTGGGGGCCAACGCGCGTTTTGGCGGGGCGGAGGGATCGCTGATTTCGGGCGCGCGGCGCGGGCGGTCATCGGCCGGGGGCGTTGCACCCTTGGCAACGCGGCGCGGGCGGACGGCGGGGGCATCATCGTCATCCCCGGTGAACGCCAACGCGGCGGCGCGTTTGCGACCGGGAAGCGGCAGGCGGCGCAGCAGCCCGCCCAGCGATCCGCCGCCAAGGAAATCGGGCAGGCTCAGTAACATCCGCCAATCGATCGCGAAGATCCGGGTCAGCAACGCCACCCCGACCGCGAGGCAGGCAAACGCCGCACCGAAGATCACCCAGCCCTGCGCCTCGGCACCGAACCGCGCCGCCACTGCTTCGATTGCACCAGC
>JAHJSJ010000119.1 GCA_018830415.1 Alphaproteobacteria bacterium
CCGGTGCGGTCGATCACCTTGCGTTTCAACTTGTCTTCAAGGTTGCGCTGCTGGATCGGGGTGAGAGCGCCGTCCACGATCACCAGGTCGGATTCGTATTGTTCGCACCAAACCGCGATATTCTGCACCTGCCCGGAACCGAACAAGGTGTTGGGCTGCATTTTTCGCACGGGCAGGATCGCCGCATGAGCAATCACCACACCAATCGCGAGCGCCAGCCCCTCTGCCTCGGCCAAGCGTTCGGCTGCGTCCAGATCATAGCGCAGCGCGCGAATATCCGGGCACAGCACCACCGCCCGCGCGCCGCGGGTCACCTCTTCCTGAAGATCGCTATCGAAGCTCAGCCGCCTGCCCCGTTATCATCGTCATCATCATCAACGATGAGATCAACTGGGCCCACGGGCTGGATGGTGGAAACCGCGTGTTTGTAGGCCAATTGCACCGCGCCGTCGCGTTCGAGCAGCATGCAAAACAGGTCATAGGCAGCAATCCGGCCCTGCAACATCACGCCGTTGACCAGGAACATCGTAACCTCGACATGCGCTTCAGCCACGCGGCTGAGGAACACATCTTGCAGCATTTTCTGCTTTTTACCGCCAGATTGGCTCGCGAACTGCGCGGGATCGAGCGATTGGCCGGGCATGATCGTGGAAATGGAGTGCTTGTATACCAACTGCGACTGTCCATCGCGGCGCAGCAGGATCGAAAAATTGTCGAACCAGGTGACAATTCCCTGCAATTTCACGCCTTTCACCAGAAACATGGTGACAGGAATCTTGTTCTTGCGCAGCAGATTGAGAAAAGCGTCCTGAAGGCTGCCTTGGCGACCTGCCGATCCGCCGCCTTCATCGCTGCGCGCTTCGCTTGGCGCGGCAGGGCGTGATGTTATTCGAGGGGTGAGCGTTCGCCCGCTGGTCATGGTCTTTGCTCCTGTTTTTGGCGGTGCCTTTGCGCTCCGCGATCTTGGGCGTTCGGCCGCATAAAAAAGCGCGACCTATTGCCATACTGCATAATGGCAACTGCACAGCAAAGCGACAAGGCCTGATTTCGCAGGAGGTTCCGACAGATAGCGGTCGCTCAATCGTCCTCGTCGCGCCGGTCAACCATGCCGAGCAGCTTCAGCTTGCGGTGCAAGGCCGAACGTTCCATCCCGATAAAGCTCGCCGTTCTGGAGATATTGCCCGAAAACCGGCGGATCTGGATGGTGAGGTATTCACGTTCAAAGCTTTCGCGCGCCTCGCGCAAGGGAACGCCCATGATCGCGGTCAGGCTTTCGCCGGTCAACCCGATCTGGCCGCCGACAATCTCCGGTGGCAGCATATCGGGTTCCACCACTCCAAGCTTGTCACGCGGAGTCATGATAATCGTTCGTTCGACCACATTGCGCAGCTGGCGAACATTGCCGGGCCAATCATAGGCCTGAAGCGCCGCCATTGCCTCGGTTGAGATATCGGGTGGGACAAGCCCCTGATCGTTCGAATAGCGGGTGAAGAAATGTTCGGCCAAGGCCGGGATGTCCTCACGCCGCTGCGCCAGCGAAGGTAGCGCTACCGGCACCACGTTGAGCCGGTAGAAAAGGTCTTCGCGGAACCGCTTTTCGGCCATTTCCACGGTCAGATCGCGCGTGGTCGAAGATACCACCCGCACGTCCACCCCGATCTGACGCGTGCCGCCAACCCGCACAAAGCTCTGATCGGTCAAGACCCGCAATATCCGCGCCTGGGTGGAGAGCGGCATGTCGGCAATTTCATCGAGGTAAAGCGTGCCGCCATCAGCCAGTTCGAGCAGTCCGGGGCGCACCTGCTTTCCGCCCGATTCCTCGCCGAACAATTCCTGTTCGAACCGTTCCGGTGTAATGCGCGCCGAATTGACCAGCACGAACGCCCCGTCGGCACGCGTGCTCCAGGCGTGGAGCAGGCGCGCGGCGACTTCCTTCCCCGCGCCGGGAGGGCCGGAAATCAGCACACGGCTGCCGGTGCTCGCCACCCGCTTCAAAGTCGCGCGCACCGCATTGATGGCTGGCGAATTGCCGGTGAACTCAGCGCTGCCCCAGCTGCCTTCGCGCAAACGGCTGTTTTCACGCCGCAGCCGATCGGTCTCGGTCGCGCGTTCAACCAGCAGCAGCAGACGTTCAGCCTCAAACGGCTTTTCGATGAAGTCCATCGCCCCGCGACTGACGGCCGCAACCGCGGTATCGATATTGCCGTGGCCGGAAAAGATAATCACCGGCAGGTTCGGTTCGCGCACCTTGATCGCATCGAGCAATTCCAGCCCGTCCATCGCGCTGCCGTGCAGCCACACATCCAGCAGCACAAGGCTGGGGCGGCGTTCATCGATTGCAGCAAGCGCTGCGGTGCTATCGGCAGCGGTGCGGCAGGCATAACCCTCGTCTCCGAGCACGCCAGCCACCAATTCGCGGATATCACGTTCGTCGTCGACGATCAGGATTTCGAGCGCCATGGGCACAGTCCTTTGGCTTGAGAATTGGGTTTCAGTCGGGTCAGCATCATACTGCCCCGCCATCGACAGGTTGCGGATTGCGGGCAAAGCGCAAGGTGACACGGGTGCCACCTTCAGGCGTGCTGGCAAAGCTCATGTCGCCTTCATGTTCGTCGACGATCTTGTTGACGATGGCGAGTCCCAACCCTGTGCCTTTTTCGCGGGTGGTCATATAGGGTTCGGTGATGCGTTCGCGGTCGTTAGGCAGGCCTATGCCATTGTCTTCGATAGTGATGGCGATCGCATCACCGGCATCGCGCATCGTTACCGCGATTTCGCCAGCATAGAGGCCAAGCGCTTCAGCCGCGCGCGCCTCGACCGCCTCGACCGCGTTCTTGAGCACATTGGTCATTGCCTGGCCGAACTGGTGCCGGTCACACCGCAGTTCACGATCGGCAAGTTCTGTGGATTTAACGCTGAAGGCGATACCCGAATGTGCAACTTCCTGCAGGAACACCGCCTGGCGCACCAGATCAAGCGCATCCTCGTCGCGGAACACAGGCTTGGGCAGGCGGGCGAACGATGAGAACTCATCCACCATCTTGCGCAAATCGCCGACCTGCCGGACAATCGTGTTGGTGAGTTCATCGAACAGGTCGCGGTCTTCATCACCCACTTGCGTACGATACCGCCGCTTGAGCCGTTCGGTGGCGAGTTGAATGGGTGTTAGCGGGTTCTTGATCTCATGCGCGATCCGGCGGGCAACATCCGACCACGCCGCCTGCCGTTGATCGAGCAGCTGCCGGGTAATATCCTCGAACGTGATAACATGTCCGCTGGTGCCCGGCGCGACCGTGACAGCAAGCGTCAACAATTCGGTTCCCTTGGCATGGGTGATGATCGCCCGTTCCTTGCCATCCGCAATCATGCGGCTCAATTCGGGCGCCAGCGCATCGAGCGATTGCCCGATCATGCTGATGCCATTGCCGCCTGGAATGCTCCCTTGCGGGGCCAGTAGCGTCTGCGCCGATGAGTTCATCAGCGTCACGCGCATCTTGTCATCAACCGATATCACGCCTGCGGTGACCGATTCCAGCACGGCTTCGGTAAAGGCGCGGCGATCATCGATCTGGCGGTTGGCGCTGACCAGCGCCTGCGTCTGCTTATCAAGCTGCGCGGTCATGCGGTTGAATGCGCGGTTCAATAGGCCAATCTCGTCCGCTCCCGTGCGTCCTTCGAGGCGCAGCGCAAAATTACCCTGACCAACCTTGCGAGCGGCAGCCACAAGATCGGTGAGCGGTTCCACTTGCCGATCGGCAAAGCGCAGCGCGAACCAGATCGCCACCCCGACCAACAGCAGGCTGACAGTCACCAGCGCGATGTTAAAGCGCAGTTGCAAGGTTCGTGCGCTGCTTGTCAGCCGACCATAGGCGGTCACAATCGACTGCGCGCGCGCCCAGGAATTGAACATCTTTTCTTCGGTGGTGCGGGCATTGTAGAGGAACACCCCGCTATCGGGATCAATCGCCACCAAGGCCTCGATCCGTTCAGGGCTGCCAGCGACGACGGCAAACTCGCCTTGCTCAAGCCGCGGCAAGGCTGCGCGGCTGAACTCAAGCGGACTGTTGTCCTCGGTCAGATTGAGGATTGCAGCCGTGCGCAAGCTGCCGTCTGGCATCCGCTGAAGAACCGCGCTTTCGGAGA
>JAHJSJ010000120.1 GCA_018830415.1 Alphaproteobacteria bacterium
GCCGCATCGCAATTGCCGAAACCGACCACGCGGGTGATCTGAGGCGCCATCGCCCGGAACGCGTCGAGCGCGGCGGCGATATCGCCTTGGCTCTTGCGAAATCCGCGATTTTCGCCCTCGCTGTCGCCCACTCCGCGCCTGTCGAACCGGAACACCGGAAACCCGGCGCGGGCAATGCGCGCGGCCAGTTGCGCCTGTCCGCCAAACGCACCGCTGCGGATTTCATTGCCGCCGCTGACGATCAGCAGCCCGCTGGTGCCCGGCGCGGTGTCGAGCGTGCCCGCCAGCGTCTGGCTACCGCAGCCGAAGGAGAGCGGGAGGCGGGTCATCCCAGCGTCTCGATGATAATCCTTGCCAGAGCGTCAGCCTGCGCGGCGTCTTCGGCAGGTTCGGCGCGCAGCCACAGGCCGGGGCCGCCGAGTTCTGGTTGCGCAATGCCGTGCTGACCGGGGGCGAGGGCTGGTTCTGCGATCTCCAGCGCCGCAATCATTGCTGCGCCCAAGTGCCAGCCGCCGAGCGTCAGTCCCTCGCTCCGGCCGATGGCCAATAGTTCGTCAGAAGTCTCTGAAATCCCGGCCTCGCGCGCAGCAATAATGCGGGCGCGGATCATGCCGCGCAGCAGTTTGGGGCCGGATTGCGCGGCATAGTGCCACCCCGGCAGCCCCGCCGGGGCCAGCATTGCGCCTGCGCGGATTGCCAGCACATGGGTCGCGGCAAAGCTGGTGGCGGCGATATCGGCAGCCCTGCGCCAGCCCTCCAATGTCTGATCCGCAAGCGGGGCGAGGCTTTCATTGCAGCCGGGCAGATCGGGCAGAAAACTGTCGATTCCGGCTGCATCGAGCCGCCGCATCACCTCGACCGTGAAGCGCCGCAGCTTATTTGCCTCGTCGAACCATGCGGGCAGGATCAGCACCCGTTCGGCTCGTCCCCGGTCGAACGCCAGCAGCAACTCCTCGCTTGGCAGGCCGCCATCGGGCGCAGGAATGTTCCACGTGAAACTCACGCCAGCAGAGGCCTGGAAGGGGTCAAGAGGGGGTCTGGAGGGGGTCTAGCTTGGCCCGCGCAAACGCCCGCAGCCCGCCATAGGTTTCAAGCATTTCGCCGTCGACGTCATCATCCTCGATCACGATGCCGAGCCGGTCTTCCATTTCGGTCAGCAGGCCTGCGACCGCCATCGAATCGAGTTCGGGCAAGTGACCAAACAGTCCCGAATCACTATCAAAGGCAGCCGCCTGCGCCGGATCAAGGCCGAGCACATCGGCGATCAGCGTCTGCAATTGCTGGTCGAGCGCATCCTCGTCCAACTGGCCATCAATGATTGGCGTGATGTTCATTACGCTGCCTTGATCCCTGTCCTCAGGCGTGGTCGCGGGGCTTAGCCATGCGCGCGCGCTGGCGCAAGTATCGCGCGCCTGTCACCCGCGCCGCCGCCGCATCATCCGCTTGACCAGCGGCGCCCAGCTGCGCACCTGTGCCGGGTCGAGACAATCGATGCGGTAACGCGGGCGCAGGTCTTCCATCCAGTCCGCCTTGTAGCTTTGATCGCCGGTGCCGAAATCGACCAGTTCCACCCGGTCTGTGTCGATCACATGGGCAAACAGCGCCGCGCTCAGGGTGGTGCCGGCCGATAATGGTTTGTGACTTTCGAGATGTGCGAGCTTGTGGATGTAGGCAATTGAATTTTCTACCGTCCAGCATTGCGCTGCCACCGCCACGCCCTCCGCCCGTGCCACCCCAAGCCGCAAGCGCCCCGCCGCGCCTTCGGCCTTGGCAAAGGCACGCAGCATTGCGGGGTGATCCTCGGCGGGTTTCCAACTGGCGGCATAGATTGCCTCGTATTCGTCCCACACGCCCGCATCGAAGTGGGTGAGCACCTGCGTATCGACCTTTTTGGCCTTGCGTTTCAAGGTGGTGCGAAGCTGGCCGGGGCGGCCGGCCCAATATTCGGCAAAGCTGCGCCCGCGCACTGGCAGGATGTGGTTGGTATCGGATTGCTCGACCATGACTTTCCAGCCAGCCACGCGGAATGCCTGCGCCAACCGCTCAGCCGATCCATCCTCGCCCGGCACGGGTTCGAGCGTGACGCGCCAGCCGTGATGCTTCAGATCCTGTGCAATCGCTGCCAGCAACCGGTCGCCCGCAGCGCCTGCCGGGGCCAGCGCGCGCCAGGTAAAGCTGTACCAGTTGCGCAAGGGGGTGATCCGCCCGCCATTGGCGGTCAAGGCCAGCGCGGCAGTATGACCGGCATCGCTGGCGGCGGCGATCAGCGGGGTGATACCGGTTGCCGCGATCAGCGCATACCATTCGGCCCGGTCAAACGGCGCGGTTGCCGCGCTGGAAGACGAAGCTTGCAAGACGTTAACGCTATCGTGATACCGCGTTTCGATCACTGAAAGATTGCTCCTGCCGATGTTCACCGCGCCCGATTCTTCCCCGCGTCCGCTCGATCACCTGGCCGAATTGGCCGGGGCGGCGGGGCATGGGGATCGCCCAGCATTGGTGCTGCGCGATGCCACGCTTAACCACAATCAGTTAAGACAGCGTGTTGCTGTGCTGGCCGGGTGGCTGGCCGGGATGGTGCCACACAAAGGCGCGCGGGTGGCAAGCTGGGCGGCGAAGGGCGAGCTTACCTGCCTGTTGCCGCTGGCTGCCGCGCGCGCGGGGCTGGTGCATGTGCCGATCAACCCGCTGCTCAAACGCGCGCAGGCGACGCATATTCTGGGCGATAGCGGGGCGCGGATGCTGATCGGCACGGGATCGCGGCTGGCTTCGCTGGA
>JAHJSJ010000121.1 GCA_018830415.1 Alphaproteobacteria bacterium
CTCACCCCCCCTTTTTTATCCCCCTTGTGCGGGGTGGTGGGGGCTATTCTGGGCCGCCATGTTTTTCGCGCAGCGCCTTCATTACCAGCGCGCTTTGCGCCCATTGCGGGGCCTTGCCGGTGGCAAGCGCATCCCGGCCATTATCGGGAAGGTGAATCGCCACTGGTGCGCCAGCCGACGCGCGCGCTTCAAAGGCTTCGCGCGTTTCGTCCGGTTCGCGCCGGATTGAGCCGCCGCCCACAATTATCGCGCTTAGAGCGCTTTCCGGTTGCCCCATCGCAAAGGAAAATCACCGATGGGCCAGCGGGCGCGTTTGTGCCGCGCGTTGCCTCTATCCGGTCCAGTCGTTTGCGCAGGTTCATGGGCAGGCCCTTTCGATTGCCTGCACCCTTTTACCCTATCGGCTTGCGATCGTCATGCCGCGAAGCGTCCGCCTTCGGTGGGGCGGGCTTGGCCCAGCGCGCTTAGGCTTTCCAAGAGCGGCTGGACCGTGCCACCGGATTGCTGCCAGCGGGTGATGAAATCATCGATGTTCAAGCCGCCACCCTGCCTTTACCGCGCGGAAAATGCCGCGCTTGTGTGTGGCCTTACGGGATAACGGCCAAAGCTGGCGGGGCAAGCGTCAATCCTTCCGCTAGCCGCTGGATTACCGCATCGCCCTTCGGGCACCTCGCAATAACGAATTAGATGAGGTTTGCTAATCCTTCGACATAGGTCGGGAATTGCGGCCGCCATCGCAGCACCCGCTTGGCCTTGCCGTTGGCGACGCGGCGGTTTTCGGCATAGAACCCGCGCGCCATTTCCGAGAGGTTTGCGTTCTCCAGCGTCTCCAGCGGCGGCGGCTCCACACCCAACAACCGGCAGGCGTGTTCGGTCACTTCATTGCCGCTGCACGGCAGATCGTCGCCAATATTATAGGCACCCTGCGGTGCGTCCTGTGTCAGCGCGGCGACCACGGCGCTGGCAATGTCATCAACATGGACGCGGCTGAACACTTGCCCCTGCAAATCGATCCGCCGCGCCTTCCCTTCGCGCACTCGGTCGAGCGCGCTGCGCCCCGGCCCATAGATGCCCGGCAGGCGGAACACCCGCGCGCCCATGTTGAGCCATGCTTGGTCTGCCTCGGCGCGCGCATTGCGGCGCCCCCCCACTTCTTCGGCCCCGGATTGCGCGATGGTCGGCGTCGCCTCGTCCACCCACGCGCCTGCGCGGTCGCCGTAAACCCCGGTGGACGAGAGGTAGAACAGCGGCTTGTCCACTAGCGCGTCACCATAGGTATCGAGCACCGGATCGCCGCCGTTCATCCGGTCGGGCGGGACGGAGGATAGAATGTGGGTGGCCTGCGCTACCGCTCCAAGCACCACCTCCCGATCAGCAAAGGCGATGTCGCCCGCGCTGCCGGTTGCGCTGACCTGCCAGCCGCGCGCCCGCATCACCCCAGCAATGCACCCCGCAGTGTAACCCAGCCCGAAGATCAGCAATCTGCTCATGCACCAACCTTGCCGTTCGCCTCATGCGAAGTCGAGAGGCTTTGGCGCAATGGTGTCTCGACTTCGCGCGGCACCAACGGGTAAAGGGCACGGCATGGATATCGCAACCACCCCCACCGCCCCCGACGGCAACCCCGAACTCGCGGATGCTGCCACCGCCCCGCACGATCCCCCGGTGATCCGCCGCGAGGATTACCGGCCATACCCGTGGCGCGTGCGGACGACGCATCTCGACTTCCAGTTGGGGCTTGAGGCGACTCGGGTTACGGCGACCCTGACGGTCGAACGTAACCCCGCCGCCGAACCCAGCCGCGAACTGCGCCTCAATGGCGACAGCCTTTCCGCGCTCAACGTCACTATCGACGGCGCGCCTGCGGACTGGCGCATGGACGGCCCCGATCTCGTTCTCACCTTGCCCGGCGACAGGCACACGGTCGCCATCGTCACCACCATCGACCCCGCCGCCAACACCCAGTTGATGGGCCTCTATGCCTCGAACGGGATGCTCTGCACCCAGTGCGAGGCCGAGGGCTTCCGCCGGATCACGTTCTTCCCCGACCGGCCCGATGTTCTCTCGACCTATTCGGTGCGGATGACGGGCGACAAGGCAGCGTTCCCGGTGTTGCTGTGCAACGGCAACCGCGTGGCTGAGGGTGACAATTCCGATGGCACCCATTGGGCTGAATGGCACGATCCGTGGCCCAAGCCATCCTATCTGTTCGCGCTGGTGGCGGGCGATCTGGTGGCCAATTCTAAACCTTTCACCACCACATCCGGGCGCTCAGTCGAATGCAACATCTGGGTGCGGGCCGATGACCTCGCGCGAACCGACCATGCGCTCGAATCGCTCCATCGAGCGATGAAGTGGGACGAGGACGTGTTCGGGCGCGAATATGACCTTGATCTCTACAACATCGTCGCCGTGTCCGATTTCAACATGGGAGCGATGGAGAACAAGGGGCTCAACGTCTTCAACACCAAATACGTGCTGGCCGACCCCGATACCGCGACAGATGCCGATTTCGACGCGGTTGAAGGCGTGATTGCGCACGAATATTTCCACAACTGGTCGGGCAACCGCGTCACCTGCCGCGACTGGTTCCAGCTTTCGCTGAAAGAAGGCTTCACCGTGCTGCGCGACCAATTGTTCTCGCAGGATATGCAGGGTGAGGCAGTCAAGCGGATCGAGGATGTGCGCATCCTGCGCGGCGCGCAGTTTCCCGAGGATGCCGGGCCGCTTGCCCACCCGATCCGGCCCGACTCTTACCGCGAAATCAGCAATTTCTACACCGCCACTGTCTATAATAAGGGCGCCGAAGTCATCCGCATGATGCGGACGATGGCCGGGTTGGAGCGGTTCCGCCAAGGCACCGACCTCTACTTCAATCGCCACGATGGCGAGGCGGCGACCTGTGAGGATTTCGTGCGTGCTATCGAAGACGGAGCGGGGCTTGATCTCACCCAGTTCCGACGCTGGTATTCACAGGCCGGGACGCCGCGTGTGGTAGTGTCGCAGGCGGCAAGCGGCGACACACTGACACTGACGCTGAAACAAACCATCCCCGCCACCCCCGGCCAGCCCGACAAGCTGCCGATGCCAATCCCGCTGCGGGTTGCGGTGCATTCGCGCGGCGGCGCGCTGGGCGCGGAACAGCTGGTCGTGCTCACCGACGCGCAGCAGAGCTTCACCTTGCCGCTGGCCGGCCCCGATCCGGTGGTGTCGATCAACCGCGGCTTCACCGCCCCGGTGGTGATTGATCGAGCTTTGGTGCGCGAAGACCTCGTGTTCCTCGCCGCGCAGGATGACGATCCCTTCGCCCGTTCCGAAGCTTTGCAGGAACTCGCCGTCAGCCATCTTGTCGGTACCGCGAGCGGTGAATTGTCGGTTGACGAAATGGCCGCAGGTGAGGCGGCAATCATCGGCGCGTTCCGGTCGAGTTTGGCTGATGCTGCGCTCGACGATGCAATGCGCGGTGAATTGATGGTACTGCCATCAGAAACCTACCTGTTCGAAGTTATGGCCACAGGCGACCGGTTGGCCGACCCCGGCGCGATTCATACTGCACGCGAAGGGTTGAAGGCCGCCATCGGCGCCGCGTTGGCAGATGATCTGCTGGCGCTTCACGCGCGCGCTTCGGCAATCACGCTCGATGATCCGGCGGGACGCGGTGCGCGCAAGGTCAAGACTGCGGCGCTCGCGCTGATCGCTGCCGCCGATCCGGCACGCGCCGCCACGCTTGCCGCGCAGCAATATGACGCGGCGGACAACATGACCGACCGGCAGGGCGCGCTGATGATGCTGTGCGGGCTGGATCATCCCGCGCGCGATGACAAGTTGGCGGCGTTCTATGATCGCTACCAGCACAACCCGTTGGTGGTGGACAAGTGGTTCACTTTGCAAGCGCTCTCGCTCCACCCCGATGTGATCGCGCAGGTTCGCGAGTTGGCCGAACACCCGGACTTTACCCTGAAGAACCCCAACCGGGTGCGTTCGTTGCACATGGCGTTCGCGGGCAATCCCAAGGGTTTCCATGCAGCCAGCGGCGAAGGCTATCGGATGGTGGCGGACGTGATCCTCGCGCTTGATCCGATCAACCCGCAAACCGCAGCGAGGTTCGTTCCCTCGCTCGGACGCTGGCGGCGGATCGAGCCGGTGCGCGCGGCGTTGATGAAGGGCGAGCTTGAGCGGATCGCGGCGGCAGGCAATCTGTCGCGCGATACGTTTGAACAGGTCAGCCGCAGCCTCGATGGCTGAGATGACCCCCTTTGCCATCGAGCGTTCGGTGCTGCTGGACGGCATCCCGCACGGCTTTTTCGGCAGCGCAGGCGGCGCGCATCAATTCGGTTTTGGCGGGCCGGGCGATGCTGCGGATGTAAGGACGCTGCGGGCGGAAGCGGCAAACGCAATCCTGCCCGGCGGGCGGCTGGCCGCGCCGCATCAGGTGCATTCGCCCGATGTCGTGATGGTGGACGCCGCCTGGGATGATGCTGCCGAAGGTCGCCCGGTGGCCGATGCGGTCGTAACCGCAATGACTGGCATCGTGCTCGGCATCGTGACCGCCGATTGTGCGCCCATTTTGCTGGCCGACCGCGCGGCAGGGGTGATTGGCGCGGCCCATGCCGGGTGGCGCGGCGCGGTGGGCGGCGTGCTTGAAAATACCGTCGCCGCAATGGAGCGCCTTGGCGCGCGGCGAAGCGCAATCGCAGCAGTGATCGGGCCGACCATCGCGCAGGCCAGTTACGAAGTTGACGCCGCCTTCCACTCGCAATTCGATGCTGCGGCGAACCGCTTTTTTGCGCCCGCACCGGAGCGTGAAGGCATTGTGCGCTGGTATTTTGACCTCCCAAGCCACATCGTCGCAAAATTGGCCGATGCTGGTATTGATAAAATTGCTGATATCGGCAGAGATACGTTCTCTAACGTTGCACATTACCATTCCTACCGCCGCTCGGCCCAAGTGGGCGAAGGTAATTATGGACGCCAAATCAGTATGATAGCTCTTCCCTGATGCGAGTTTGCACACTGACGAACAGGCCTTGAATAAAACACAGTTGGATTTTTGAGTGATTGCCGTTAATTGCCCCCGCGAGTTCTGGGTGGGTTGGGTAGCAAACGCTCATGCTGTCCGGAGCAGGGATTGATTAAGCGGATCAAGCCGGAGGCAGCAGCCTTCGGAACTGGAACACCATGCTGCGCAAGGCATCATATACGCGCGGCAACACGAGCAGGGTATTTGACGATGGCTGAAATGAGCGGCGCGACCACTCCCGCAGGTGCCTCGGAAATGACGGAAGGCGCAGATGGCATCCGCCGTCGCGACTGGATTCATGTCGCTGCATTGAGCACAGCGGGCGTAGGCGGGGCATCGCTGTTGTTCCCGCTGGTGAGCCAGATGGCGCCTTCGGCCGATGTGCTTGCGCAAAGCACGACCGAAGTTGATGTCAGCGCAATCCAGCCGGGGCAAGCGATCAAGGTGATGTTCCGAAAGCAACCGCTATTCGTCCGCCGCTTGACCGCCGACGAGATTAAGCTGGCGAATGAAGTTGACATCAGCTCGCTGCGCGACCCCCAGACCCTGACTGAACGCACTAAGGAAGGGCATGAGGACATGCTTGTGACGATGGGCGTGTGCACTCACTTGGGCTGCGTACCGCTGGGGGCGGCGGAAGGTGAAAACAAGGGCGAGTACGGCGGCTATTTCTGCCCCTGCCACGGTTCGCACTACGATACCGCAGCCCGCATTCGCAAAGGCCCGGCGCCTCTCAATCTGGTGGTCCCTGAATACAGCTTTAAAACCGACGCAGTCATCCGCGTCGGCTAAGTCTGCGCATGGGACTAATCATGATATCCGACCCGACCCGTAACATCGATCAATTCGAGAGAACGCTATGAGTTTCGCCTGGGCAAAGCAGTACGAGCCGCAATCCGCTTTCACCAAGTGGCTTGACGAAAAATTGCCGCTTCCGCGGCTCGTTTACAGCGCGGTCGGGGCCGGCTATCCGGTGCCGCGCAATCTCAACTACATGTGGAATTTCGGCGTGCTTGCCGGGTTCTTTCTGGTAATACAGATCGTTACCGGGGTTGTTCTGGCGATGCATTACGCCGCCAATTCCGAAGTTGCATTCGGCACGGTCGAACACATCATGCGCAACGTCAACTACGGTTGGATGCTGCGTTACGCCCACGCCAACGGCGCAAGCTTCTTCTTCATCGTGATCTATCTGCACATCTTCCGCGGGTTTTACTATTCATCATACAAGGCCCCGCGCGAGATGATCTGGCTGCTGGGCGTGGTGATTTTCCTGCTGATGATGGCAACCGCCTTCATGGGCTACGTGCTGCCGTGGGGCCAGATGAGCTTCTGGGGCGCGCAGGTCATCACCGGCCTGTTCAGCGCGATCCCGATCGTGGGCGAACCACTGCAGGTGTGGCTGCTGGGCGGATTTGCACCTGATAATGCAGCGCTCAACCGCTTTTTCTCGCTGCACTTCCTGCTGCCGTTCGTGATTGCAGGGGTTGTGATCCTGCACATCTGGGCGCTGCACATTCCGGGCTCGTCAAACCCGACCGGTGTGGAAGTGAAGCAGGAATCGGACACCGTGCCGTTCCACCCCTACTACACGGCGAAGGATGGTTTCGGGCTGGGCGTGGTCCTGATCTTCTTCACGCTGATGGTATTCTTCCTGCCCAACGCATTGGGGCACCCGGACAATTATATCGAGGCCAACCCGCTTTCGACCCCGGCGTTGATCGTGCCTGAATGGTATTTCTACCCATTCTACGCGATCCTGCGCGCTTTCACGGGCGATCTCACCATTCCGTTTACCGGCATCGTTTTGATCCCGGCAAAGTTGCTTGGCGTGATCGCGATGTTCGGATCGATCCTGGTGTGGTTTATCCTGCCCTGGCTGGACAAGAGCCCGGTACGGTCGGGCCACTATCGCCCGCTGTTCCGCAAATTCTTCTGGTTCGGCTTGATCCCGACCATGGCAGCGCTGTTCTATCTTGGCGGTGCACACGCGGAAGAACCCTACATCATGTTGAGCCAGATATTCACGGCGTATTACTTCCTGCACTTCCTCGTGATTCTGCCGATTGTCAGCCAGATCGAAGTGCCCAAGCCGCTGCCGTTCTCGATCACCGAAGCGGTGACCGGCAAGGATAAGCCGGCCGAGTGATCGGTCGGGGCAGTTTCTACGCAATTTGATCCGATAACGAGAAAGAGTTCGGTCATGACTATTCGCCTCGGAGGTATCATCGCCGGCCTCGCCATCACTGCGGTGCTGGTATTGTGGTCGCTGGTACCAGGTTTCATGAACTTCGCTTTCGGCCCCGCGCCGGAACAACAACCTTCCTATGCTTTTTACGAGCATGGCGAGGGGCCTGAGGGCGGCTTTTCGTTTGACGGGCCGCTTGGCACTTGGGACGTTGCCCAGCTGCAGCGCGGATATCAGGTTTACAAGGAAGTCTGTTCAGCCTGCCACAGCCTGAAATTCGTGGCGTTCCGCAACCTGCGTCAGCTCAGCTATTCCGAAGCGGAAGTTGAAGCCGAAGCGAAAAGCTGGACCGTCCCGGGGATCGATCCGAACACCGGTGAGGCGACCACGCGTCCGGGCAAACCGACCGATGCTTTCCCGATGCCGTTTCCCAACAATATCGCCGCAGCGGCAGCGAACAACAATGCCATCCCGCCCGACCTTTCGCTGATTACCAAGGCGCGCCACGATGGGTCGAACTATGTCTATGACCTGCTGACCGGTTATGGTGAGCCTGATCCGGTAAAGGCCGCCAAGGTCGGTTTCGAAACCCCGGCCGGGCTCCATTTCAACAAGCACTTCCCCAACGTCAACATCGCCATGGCCCCGCCGCTCGCGATTGACGGGCAGGTAAGCTATGCCGATGGGACTGCGGCGACCATTCCGCAGATGGCGACCGACGTTGCGGCGTTCCTGACCTGGACGGCAGAGCCTTCATTGGTCGAGCGCAAACAGACCGGCTGGTTTGTGCTTGGCTTCCTGCTTTTCGCCACAGCGCTGGCATTCCTGTCGTACAAGCAGATCTGGGCCGGGATGAAGCCGAAGAAGAAGTAAGTCTTCCCGTTCAATGTAAACGCCAAGAACGCCCCATCGTCCCCTGCGGATGGTGGGGCGTTCTGCTTTTAACGTGCCGCAAAGAGGCCTTTTGACATGACACCTCCGCATCTCTCTCCCGCAGAGCTCAAAGCGCTGGTGCGCACGGTTCCCGATTTCCCCCAGCCTGGCATCCTGTTTCGCGATATCACCACGCTGATCGGCCACCCCCAGGGCATGGCAGCGAGCGTGCATCATCTTGCCGAGTGGGCTGATGTGGCAGGCGCGCACAAGATTGCGGGGATGGAAGCGCGTGGATTCATTTTCGGCGCGGCAGTGGCGGTGCAGCTTGGCGTCGGCTTCGTGCCTGTCCGAAAGCCGGGCAAACTGCCGATCGCGACCATCGGCATCGACTACGCGCTTGAATACGGCACCGATCGGCTGGAAATGGATCCGGGCGCGATTGAGCCGGGGCAGAAAGTGGTGATTGTCGATGATCTGATCGCGACCGGAGGCACGGCGCTGGCCTCGGCGCAGCTGCTGCGCAAGGCGGGCGCGGTGATCGAAGCGGCGCTGTTCGTGATCGACCTGCCTGACCTTGGCGGTGCAGCGCGGCTGCGCGATGCCGGGATTGCGGTCAGCGCGCTGATGGAATTCGAAGGCGACTGATCAACTGAGCTTGGCGACTTCCGCAAGCACGTTGTGCGCCCATTCGGGGCGGCAAATCAGCAGATCGGGCATGTAGGTGTCGGCTTGATTGTAAACCAGCGGCGATCCGTCGATCCGCGAACAGTGCAGCCCGTGCGCCAGCGCTACGGCAACCGGCGCGCAGCTGTCCCATTCGTACTGCCCTCCCGAATGCAGATAGACCTCGGCCTCGCCGCGCACCACCGCCATCGCCTTGGCCCCCGCGCTACCCATGGGCACCAGCATACCACCAAGCACATTAGCCACCGCCTCGGCTTCGCGCGCGGGTCGGGTGCGGCTGACGACAAAGCGCGGTTGGGGGGGCATCGGAGCAAGCGGCGTTGGCGCGTCCGAGCGTAGCACCACCCCGCCATCCAGTCCGGGCAGCGCCACCGCCCCGATGCTTGCCACCCCATCAACCGCAAGCGCGACATGGACCGCCCAATCGGCGCGGGCCTCGCCATATTCGCGGGTGCCATCAACCGGGTCAATAATCCACACCCGGCTTTGGGTCAGGCGCGTAGGGCTGTCCTTTTCCTCCTCCGACAGCAGCCCATCATCGGGCCGGGCAGCGCGGATCGCGTGGCACAAAAACTGGTTGGCTGTCGCATCGCCTGCCGCGCCAAGCGCTTTGCCGGCAAGCAGCCCGCTAGCCCGCACATCCACCAACAATCGCCCCGCAGCCTGCGCCAGCCGCGCTGCCAATTCGCCGTCGCTCAATCCCGCCGCACTCATTTGAGCGGCAGGATCTGCTGGATGATGAACCGTGCCGCTTCGTCTGGCGTCATATCGACGGTGTTGACCCGGATTTCGGGATTTTCGGGTGCTTCGTAGGGACTGTCGATCCCGGTGAAGTTCTTGAGGTCGCCGCTGCGCGCTTTCTTGTAGAGGCCCTTCACATCGCGACTTTCAGCCACCTCCAGCGGCGTATCGACGAAAATTTCGATGAACTCACCAGGCTCCAGCATATCGCGCACCATCTGGCGTTCGGCGCGGAACGGCGAGATAAACGCGGTGAGCACAATCAGCCCAGCATCCGCCATTAACTTCGCCACTTCGCCCACGCGGCGGATATTTTCGATCCGGTCGGCCTCGGTAAAGCCCAGATCGCGGTTGAGACCGTGGCGGACATTGTCGCCATCCAGAAGGAAGGTGTGGCGGTTCATCACAAACAGCTGTTTTTCGACTTCGTTGGCGATAGTCGATTTGCCGCTGCCCGAAAGACCCGTGAACCAAAGCACACGCGCGCGCTGGTTCTTCATTCCCGCGTGATCATCGCGGGTGATCGCGGTCGGCTGCCAATGGACATTATCGGCGCGGCGCAGGCTGAAGGCGATCATCCCCGCAGCGACGGTCGCGTTGGTGAACTTGTCGATCAGGATGAACCCACCCAGCTGGCGACTTTCCGCATAGGGCTCAAACACGATCGGGCGATCGGTAGCAAATTCAGCCACGCCGATGGCGTTGAGGCCCAGCGTCTTGGCCGCCAGATGTTCGAGACTATTGACGTCAATCTCGTATTTGGGCGGTTGAACCGTCGCAGTGACGGTTTGCGTGCCAAGTTTGAGCCAATAGCCGCGCCCCGGCTTCAACGCCTCCTCGTCCATCCATACCAGAGTCGCGCTGAATTGATCGGACGCCTGCGGCGGGTCGCCAGCAGCCGCGATCACATCGCCGCGGCTGCAATCGACCTCATCAGCCAGTGTCAGCGTGACCGACTGGCCCGCGACCGCCTCATCCAGTTCGCCCGCAAAGGTGACGATTGATTTGATCGTGCTGGTCTTGCCCGACGGCACGATCCGCACCGCATCACCAGCGCGGATGGTTCCGCTGGCAATCAATCCGGCGAAACCGCGAAAATCGAGGTTGGGGCGGTTGACCCACTGCACCGGCATGCGGAACGCCTGACTTTGCGCGGCGGCGGCGTCCACCTCCACCGATTCAAGGTGCTCAATCAGCGCCGAACCATCATACCATGGGGTGTTGGCCGAGGGCGAAGCCGTGATGTTATCGCCCTTGAAACCCGAAATCGGGATCGCGGTGAAGGCGCCTATCCCGATGCTGGTCGCAAACGCGCGGTAATCAGCCACGATTGCGTCAAACACTGTCTGATCATAGGCGACCAGATCCATCTTGTTCACCGCCAACACTACGTGGCGGATGCCGAGCAGGTGGACGAGAAAAGAGTGCCGCCGCGTTTGCTGCAACACGCCCTTGCGCGCATCAATCAGAATCACCGCAAGATCAGCGGTCGATGCGCCAGTCACCATATTGCGGGTATATTGTTCATGCCCCGGCGTATCGGCGACGATGAACTTGCGCTTTTCCGTTGCGAAGAAGCGGTAGGCGACGTCGATCGTGATGCCCTGTTCGCGCTCCGCCGCAAGGCCATCGACCAGCAGCGCGAAGTCGATCTCTTCGCCTTGGGTGCCGTGGCGCTTGCTGTCGCTTTCGAGCGCGGCGAGCTGATCTTCAAAGATCATCTTGGAATCATACAATAGCCGCCCGATCAGGGTGGACTTGCCATCATCCACGCTGCCGCAGGTGATAAACCGCAGCAGGCTCTTGTGCTGATGCGCGGCAAGATAGGCGTCGATATCCTGAGCGATCAGGGCATCGGTCTGGAACGAAGAAGGGGTAGTCATCAGAAATACCCCTCCTGCTTTTTCTTTTCCATGCTGGCGTCGCCGCCGTCCTTGTCGATCACCCGGCCCTGGCGTTCGCTGGTGGTGGTGAGCAACATTTCCTGCACGACTTCGGACAGGGTAGAGGCGGTGCTTTCAACCGCGCCGGTCAGCGGGAAGCAGCCGAGCGTGCGAAACCGGATGGATCGCGTGGTGATTTCGGGTTTGTAGCCCATCGCCTGCTCCAGCCGGGGCAGATCATCGGCCATGAATAGCCCGCCTTCATATTCGTAAGTCGGGCGCGGGGCGGCGAAATAGAGCGGCACGATCTCGATGTTTTCGGCCATGATATATTGCCAGATGTCGAGTTCGGTCCAGTTGGAGATCGGGAACACCCGGATGCTTTCGCCCTTCTTTTTGCGGGTGTTGTAAAGGTTCCAGAGTTCCGGGCGCTGATTTTTCGGATCCCATCCGTGGTGTGCTGTGCGGAAACTGAACACGCGTTCCTTGGCGCGGCTTTTTTCCTCATCACGCCGCGCGCCGCCAAAGGCAACGTCAAAGCCGTGGAGATCAAGCGCCTGTTTCAGCCCTTGCGTCTTCCACATGTCGGTGTGCAACGGGCCGTGTTCGAACGGGTTGATCCCACGCGCTTTGGCTTCGGGGTTGTGATAGACCAGCAGCTCCATCCCGGCATCGCGCGCCGCCTTTTCGCGCAAGTCATACATGTCCTTGAACTTCCAGGTGGTGTCGACATGCAGCAGCGGAAACGGCGGAGGCGCGGGGTAGAATGCCTTTTTGGCAAGATGCAGCATCACCGCTGAATCCTTGCCCACCGAATAGAGCATGACCGGCTTTTCCGCCTCGGCCACGACTTCACGCAAGATATGGATGCTTTCGGCTTCGAGCCGTTCAAGATGGGTCAGGCTGCGCATAATTTGCAGCTACACACAGAACCGCGCAAGACAAGCACAGTTTTGGTTGGGGCAGGCCAAGCGCAGGCATTGGATAGCTGGAACGCCAGAGGGCCGATAGGTGACAAACAAGATGGGTTGTCCTTGCGCCATGTTTGTCGCGGGGCTACGCGCAAACGACACGATCGCGAACGTATTTTTCGGACGGAAGGACCACCGGGGCCGCCAATGGCGATACCATTGACGCTTATTACGCTGGTGGCGCTGCCGTTTCTTGCCGCGCTGATGATTGCGCTGCTGCACGACGCTTCGCGCGCGGTGCATTCGGGCATTGCAGGCGGGGCCAGTGCGCTTGGCCTCGGCCTGTTGGTGATGCTGGCTGGGCCGGTGATCGGCGGAGATGTGCCGTCTGCATCGTGGCAATGGGTGCCTTCGCTGGGGCTTGATCTGACGCTGATGGTCGATCCGCTCGGGTTGATGTTTGCCGGGTTGATCCTGGGCATTGGCCTCCTAGTGGTGATCTTCGCCCATTTCTATCTCTATGCGGGTGAGGCGACCGGGCGGTTCTTTGCCAGCCTAATGCTGTTCCAAGGCGCGATGCTGGGTATTGTGATCGCGGGCAATGTATTGTTGCTGCTGGTGTTCTGGGAACTAACCAGCCTGTCGTCGTTCCTGCTGATCGGGTTCTGGCAGCACAAAGCCGAAGCCCGGCAGGGCGCGCGCATGGCGCTGGCGATTACTAGCGGCGGGGGTTTGGCGCTGATTGGCGGCATGGTGGTGCTGGGGCTGATCGCGGGATCGTTTGATCTGGCCACGATCCTCGAACGCGGCGATATGGTGCGTGCTTCGCCACTTTACCCGGTGATGTTGGGGCTGATTTTGCTGGGCTGTTTCACCAAATCGGCGCAGTTCCCGTTTCATTTCTGGCTGCCCCACGCGATGGCTGCGCCTACCCCGGTCAGCGCTTACCTGCATTCTGCAACGATGGTGAAAGCGGGCGTGTTCCTGTTGGCGCGGCTGTGGCCGGTGTTGGCGGGGACCGAAGCTTTCACCGTGATCGTCAGCAGCGTCGGCCTCGTCACGATGGTGTTTGGCGCGGGCGTGGCGCTATTTCGGCATGACCTGAAAAGCATCCTTGCCTATTCCACCATCAGCCAACTGGGCCTGCTGGTGATGTTGCTGGGGTTCTCGTTGGAAATGGCAGCGCTGGCAGCAGTGTTGCACATCCTCAACCATGCCGCATTCAAAGCGGCACTGTTCATGAGCGCCGGGATTGTCGAGCATGAAACCGGCACACGCGATATCCGGCGGCTGGGTGGGCTCGCCAAGGTGATGCCGATTACAGCGTTGATCGCCACCCTTGCCGCCGCATCAATGGCCGGGCTGCCACCGCTGGGCGGGTTCATATCAAAAGAACTGATGCTCTATCAGACGCCCGATTTGGTGTTGTTGGGCCTGCCATGGCTGGTGCCAGCACTGGCAACCATCGGGGCAACGCTTTCGGTCGGTTATTCGCTGCGGCTCGCCCGACATCTGTTTTTCGGCCAGCCGCGCGAGGCCGAGCCTTACGCGCGCGCGCATGATCCGGGCTTTGGCATGTGGGCTGCACCTGCTGTCTTGACGCTGCTGGCAGTGCTGCTGGGACTGATCCCGATGCTGCTGGCCGGGCCGCTGGTAGGTGCAGTGGCAGGGGCGGTGATCGGCGGCGCGGTGCCTGAATTTGATCTGGCGCTGTGGCACGGGGTGAACCTTGCGCTGATCCTCAGCCTCATCGCAGTCGTGGGCGGTGTGCTCCTGTTGTGGCAGCACGCACGCCTGCTGGAAATGTGGGAACGCGCGCGCCTGCCCGATGCCAAACGCATATTCGAAGCCACGCTAGGCTTTACCAACACCTGGGTGCGCAAGGCCATTGTCGCAACGCACACGCCTTCGTTGCAGCGGATGCTGTTGGCGAGTTTTGCCGTTATCGTC
Organism: Alphaproteobacteria bacterium; assembly: GCA_018830415.1. GTDB lineage: Bacteria > Pseudomonadota > Alphaproteobacteria > Sphingomonadales > Sphingomonadaceae > Erythrobacter. The sequence continues at coordinate 14,254 of JAHJSJ010000121.1, forward strand.
GCGCTGGTAATTGATGGCGCGCTGGTGGGCGGCGGGGTGTTCACTGGCACGCGCCTAGGCCTGCCCGCCTCGGCCCCGGCAATCATAGCCTGGGTGCTTTTGATCGCGGCGACGGCCGCAGTGGTGAACGATTCGCGCAACCGTTTCCGGGTGTTGATCTATATCAGCGTGATCGGCCTGATCGTCAGCCTCGCCTTCGCGCAGCTTTCCGCGCCCGATCTCGCGCTGACGCAGATTTCGGTCGAGGTCGTTACCATCCTGCTGTTGTTGCTGGCGCTCAACCTGTTGCCCAAAGATCCGCCACTGTTATCGGCTGCGCCGCGCAAATGGCGCGATGGCGCATTGGCGATTGTGGGTGGTGTGCTGATCGGCGGGGTGGCATGGGCGATGCTGACCCGCGATCCGGGCGCGAGCATTGCGGCCTATCACCTCGCCAATGCCAAGCCCGGCGGGGGCGGCACCAATGTGGTCAACGTCATCCTTGTCGATTTCCGAGCGTTTGATACGCTGGGCGAGATCATCGTGCTCGGCATCGCTGGCCTGGGCATTTTTGCACTGCTCGATACCACGGCAGTCGGCGCTGCAGGCGCGCGGTTGCGGCGCTGGCGCGAAGACATGCCGCATTCGCCCGAACGCCACCCGATGATGCTGCTCATGGCCAGCCGCATCGTCCTGCCTTTGACGCTGACGGTGGGGATATTCCTGTTCCTGCGTGGTCATAACCAGCCTGGCGGCGGCTTTATCGCGGCGCTGGTGGTGGCGATTGCGTTCCTGGTGCAATATCTCGCAGCCGGGTTTGACTGGTCGGATGCACGGCGGCGGTTCAGCGAGCATCGCCTGATCGCGTGGGGAGTGCTGACTGCGATGGCGACCGGGTTGGGCGCAGTGGTGTTTGGCGCGAACTTCCTTACATCGACCTTCGATTATTTCACACTGCCGCTGATTGGCGAGTTTGAATTAGCGAGCGCGATGCTGTTTGATGTCGGCGTGTTCCTGACCGTATTCGGTGCGGTGATGCTGGCGCTCGCACAACTGAGCCATATCGCGCAGCGCGCCGCACGGGCCCATGCCGCCACGCTGGCGGACGTGTCTCATGAGGAGCGCGCGCCATGACCTATGAATTTCTAATGGCGAGCGCGATTGGGGTGCTGGTGGCGGGCGGCATCTTTCTGGC
>JAHJSJ010000122.1 GCA_018830415.1 Alphaproteobacteria bacterium
ACGGGTTCAGGCTCACCACCTGCACCACCGGATCGCCGACGCGCATCGTGCCGCCGAGGCGTTCGAAATGGCGCACCATCCCTGCGATCAGGCGATTGGTGCCGCCGCGCGCCCACCACACGCCGCCGTCCTTTTCCAGCTTGTGGATCAGGGCATAGATCGATGATGTGTTCATCGGATTGCCGCCCACCAGCAGCGAATGGAAGCTGAAGGCTTCGCGCAGCTTGGGGTGTTCGATATAGCGCGACACCATCGAATAGACCGAGCGCCACGCCTGTTCCTTGATCAGCGCGGGCGCAGCTTTCAGCATTGATTTGAAATCGAGGAACGGTTTGGTGCCGAGCTTGAGATAGCCTTCTTCATACACCCGCGCCGAATATTCGAGGAACTGCGCATAGCCTGCCACGTCCGCCGGATTGAGCTTGGCAATCTCGGCGTTGAGGCTGTCTTCGTCGTTGGAATATTCGAAATTGGTGCCGTCGGGCCAGTTGAGGCGATAGAACGGCATGACCTTCATCAGTTCGACATCTTCGGCAATGTCGTGGCCCGTCAGCCGCCACAATTCTTCAAGGCAGGGCGGATCGGTGATGACCGTCGGCCCGCCATCAAAGGTGAACCCGTCACGCTCCCAGAAATAGGCGCGCCCGCCGGGCTTGTCGCGGCCTTCGATCACGGTGGTGGCGATGCCCGCCGATTGCAACCGGATGGCCAGCGCCATGCCGCCAAAGCCCGCGCCGATCACGCAGGCGGTGCGGCCCGCGTAACGTTCGGCAAGGGCGGGATGGATGCCCTTGGCACCGGGGGTATCCGCGAGATTGAGCTTCACATCGGCGCTCATGCCGGGGTCTCCATTTCAAAAGGCTTGGTGTCTAGAGGTTTCCCTGGGGAAAATAGCGCACGAACGGCGCGTCCGATAGCTACGGGAGGCTTGCCGGTGAGGATGCGCAGCCGATCGGGCCAGGTGGACCGTCCGGCATAGAAGCGTTCGACCAATGCGCCTTGCAGCGCGTAGAAATGTTCGAACACTACCACGCGCTTGTTGGGCTCGGCAGCCTCGAACAGCATCCGGCTGAGCATCCGGTAATAGGCGGTGGCGCGCCAGTGGCGTTTAGCCCGGCGATGGCAGAAGGCGGCCAGTTCTTCGCCGGTCAGGGCAGGCCGCGCGGCGATCACCTGCGCGATGGCGAGCGCATTATCGACCGCGAACGGCAGGGTATAACTGGTGAGCGGATGCGAAAACCCCCCGCGCGCGCCTGCCAGCGCCACGCTGGGGATCGCCACTTCGGCCAGCGCAGCGTTGAAATCTCCGCCCGAAATCACCGGCAGGATTCCCGCTTCCTGATCCACCACCTCGCCCTTCCACCCGTTGCGATGGGCATAGTCGGCGACCCGGCCTTTCAGCACATCGGCGTCCATACGCGGCTGATCGGCGTAATAGGTGTCTTCCACGAACACCTCGGTGGGCGATAGCGGCAGGACATAGACAAAGCGATAGGCCGCGCCGTTGCCATAGGGCGCGATCTGATCAACGCTGGCGTCCATGATGACGGGGCGGGTGAGGCCGTGGGGTTTGTCGCAGCGGAAATGCTGGCCAAGGAACACTTGCCAGCCGCCTGCCAGCTGCGCGGAAGAACGGAACGCGCGGCAATCGATCACGCGCTTGGCCGCCAGCCGTGTGCCATCGGCCAGCGTCGCCCCGCCCGCGTCCAGCGCCGCCGCTTTGGCTCCCAGCATCACGCGGTCAGCAGGCAATTCGGCAATCAACTTGGCATGAAACTCCGCGCTGGTGAGCGATCGGTAGGCGGTCGGCAGCGTGCGGGCCAAGGTGGGGAAGGCGATATCATAGCCTTGATCCCACCCGTTGAGCGCAAAGCCCGCCATCAACCCCTGCGCCCGCGCCCCAAGATCGGTGACAAACCAGCTCCAGCGGTGGTGCCCGCCAAGGCTGCGCCCGGCCTCGACTAGCAGAAACCGGCACCCCGGCGCATGGCGGTGCAGCGCCAGCGCGATCAGCCCGCCCGCCAGCCCGCCGCCGACGATGATGACATCATGCGGCGTTCCAGCGTTGATTTGCGGGGGTTGCGGTGAATCGACCATGCCAATGCGGCCCTAGGCGAGGGCGCGCCCGACGGCAATGTTGCGCGTGGCACGGGGGGCTTGCCTTGCTGCACCACTCGGCGCATCACCGCACAGCGCAGACATATAAGAGGGAAGAGGCGTTTCATGACAGCAAAGCTTGGTAAGCGCATGGCCGGTGTGGCCGTGCTGGCGGCGGCACTGGCCGCGCCTGTGGCCGCGGAAACCGTGGCGATCCGCGCGGGCAGCGTGCTGGCCGACGCCGCGAGCGAGCCGAGCGGCCCGGCGACGATCCTTGTCACCGATGGCAAGGTCGTGTCGATCACGTCGGGGCATGGAGCGGTGAGCGCCGACCGCGAGATCGATCTTTCCGCCAAGACCGTGCTGCCCGGCCTGATTGATCTGCACACGCACCTTTCGGGTGATCCATCGGGCGAGTTCTGGCGCGCGGCTGTCGATCCGGGCGAATGGCACACCCTGATCGCGGCCAAGAACGCGCGCATTACCGCGCTGGCCGGGTTCACCACCGTGCGCGACCTTGGCTCTCGCACCGATCAGGTCACGCAAAGCCTGCGCCGCGCCACTGCGCTGGGTGTGGTTCCGGGGCCGCGCATCGTGACATCGGCGCGCACCATCGCGATTGTCGGCGGGCATGGCGACACCAATGGCTTTGTCGAACACGTCAATGAAGCGCTGGCATCGGATTACACCTGCACCGGCCCGGTCGAATGTGCTGAAACCGTGCGCAAGGCTTCGAAATACGGGGCCGATCTGATCAAGATCACCGCCACTGGCGGGGTCTTGTCGCAGCAGGGACGCGGGCTGGAAGCGCACTTCACCGATGCGGAAATGACCGCAATTGTCGATACGGCTGAAACCCTGGGCCTCAAGGTTGCAGCCCACGCCCACGGTGCGCGCGGGATCGAAGCGGCGGCGCGCGCAGGCGTGCACACGATCGAACACGGCACCTATCTGGATGCACAGGCGGCCAAGGTGATGCGCGAAAACGGCACCACGCTGGTGCCGACGCTGATGGCGTTGAAAGGCGTATCCGAAGGGCTGGGCAAGGGCACCTATACCCCGGTCGTCGAGGACAAGATTCGCGCTGTGGTGCCGCTGATGTCGTCGCTGGTCAGCCGGGCGCGGCAATATGGGGTGAAAATTGCGTTCGGCACCGATGCCGGCGTCTATCCCCACGCCCGCAATGCCGAGGAATTTGCGCTGATGGTAGAACAAGGCATGTCGAACCGCGAGGCGCTGGCATCGGCGACCACGGTGGCGGCGCAGGTGCTCGGGCTGGAAGCCGAAATCGGGCGGCTCGCCCCCGGCTTCTCAGCCGATATGATCGCGGTGGATGGCAACCCGCTGGCCGATGTGACGGTGCTGGAGAAGGTTGGTTTCGTGATGGTGCGCGGGCGCGTGATTGAATGATCGACCGCGGCTGACCCGCCGCCGATCCGCCGCGCCGTAACCAATCGCGGGTTTGGCGCGAACCGGACGGTGATGAAACATGCTCACCTGATCGCGCTCGCCCCGGTTATTGCAATCGTCAGCCTGGGAATGTCCAGCCTTGTGACGGCTGGCGCCAGCCAGAACGCCGGTTCCGACGAAGGTGCCAGCGCGCAACCCGTGATGGTCAGCAACTCGCGCCCGCCTCGGCACTGGACAAGCGAGTTTTCGACCGATTTCAACAAGTCGATCATCCGCTTTGACGAAGTGAGCGAAGGCGGGCCGGGCAAGGACGGCATCCGTTCGATCGACAACCCGCAGTTCGCCCCGGTCAATGCCCGCTATCCGATGGAGCTTGGCCCCAAGGAACCGGTCATCAGCTTTAGCCATAACGGCGAAGCGCGCGCCTATCCGCTGCGCATCCTGATCCGCCACGAAATCGTCAATGATGTGATTGGCGGCCTGCCAGTGACCGTCACCTACTGCCCGCTCTGCGATAGCGCGGTGGTGTTTGACCGGCGGTTTGATGGCCGGGTTCTGGATTTCGGGACGACCGGCAAGCTGCGGTTTTCGGACATGGTGATGTATGACCGGCAAACCGAAACATGGTGGCAGCAATTTGTCGGCGGCGGGTTGATCGGCGAATATGCGGGCCGCGAATTAACGATGCTGCCATCGCGGGTGGAATCGCTGACGCTGTTCAAATCGCGCTTCCCCGGCGGCCAGATCCTGCTGCCCGCTGTCGAAATGACGCAGGTCTATTTCAACCCATACGAAAATTATGACGGGCGCAATCGCCCCTATCCGTTTTTTGAAGGCGATCTGCCGCAGGATATCGAGCCGATGGCGCGGGTGGTGGCTGTGGGCGACAAGGCATGGAGCCTGCGCAGTCTGTCACGTCAGGGCCGGATCGAAGATGGCGATATCGTGCTGACGTGGACGGCAGGGCAGAACTCTGCCGTCGACGCGCGCGACATTTCGCGCGGACGCGATGTCGGCAATGTGGTGGTACAGCGCAAATCCGAAGGCGGATTGGTCGATATCCCGCACGATGTGACCTTTGCCTTCGCCTTTTTTGCGATGCGTCCGGGCGGAGAGATTATCGATGAGTAATGTGGCTATGCAGCCGGGGAATACCGGCATGATCGCGCGTGTGATTACGGCACTGCTGGCGGTGCTGGCGATTGGCCTTTTCGCCATGCCCGCCGCCGCCGCGCAGGTGCAGAAATTTGATGAACAGGCCTTGGCCAGGGCGCAGGCGCAGGGTCGCCCCGTGCTGGTTGATGTCTATGCCGACTGGTGTTCGGTCTGCAAGGTGCAGCACAAGCAGATCACCGCGATTACCGCCGATCCGGCCTATGACCGGCTGCTGGTGCTGAGGCTGAATTATGACACCCAGAAAGCCGAACGGCGCAAGCTGAATGTGCCGCGCCAAAGCACGCTGATCGCGTTCAAGGGGCGCGCCGAAACCGGGCGGGTGGTCGCCGCGTCCGATCACGCCACGATTGCCGCGCTGTTGCAATCGACGCTGAAATAAACGGGCTGCGCGATCCCGCGTCGTCGGCTATGGGCGGGGCGGCTACCCCCCGATCAAAGGATACCCCCGATGTCGTTTCTGCCGTCCCTGCCGCGCCGCACCAATCTGACCGACGTGATGAAGGCGTTTCCGCTGGCGTGGGAACCGATGCTGGATTTCCACGATATCGTGCTGCGCGGTGAAAGCCCGCTGTCGATTGGTGAGCGTGAACTGATCGCCGCCTATGTCTCGGCGCTCAACCAGTGCCATTTCTGCTACAACGCGCACCGGGTCTATGCCGAAAGCTATGGCTATGCCCCCGAAGTCTGCCCTGCGCTGATCGATGATCTGGCCAGCGCGCCGATTGATGACCGCCTGCGCCCGGTGCTGGCCTATGCGGGCAAGCTGACGCTGAACCCCGCACAAGTGACCGACGCCGATATTGCCGCGATCCTTGCGGCGGGCTGGGATGAGCGCGCCGTGGCCGATGCCAACAAGGTGACGGCGCTGTTCAATTACATGAACCGCGTCATTCTGGGCATGGGCGTGGATGATTTCGAAGATTACTACGGCCGCCGTCTGGCCGCTGTCCGCGAACAACCCATCGAACAACGCCGCGCCGCCAACATCGCGGACATCGGCAGCCAGCATTACCGCAAGTTCGGGGTGCAGCTGGGTCTGGTAGTCGCCTGACCCTAGAGGCCTGACCCTGCCGATGGGGCTGGATTCCCCTCCCGATCTGATCTAACCATAGCCATCCCCGGGGAGCTCGTGTGAGCTGAGAGGCAGGTGTCACGCCCTGCGACCCGTTGAACCTGAACCGATTAATATCGGCGGAGGGAGCGGGCTGGTCTGATCGCCACAAGTCCGCCCTCCATCCGCTTTGAGGAGAGAGCAGACATGGCCGACATCAATTCACCGGTAGAAATAGGCGTCACCACCGGGCCGATCCGCGGCAGCCGCAAGATTTACGTCGGTGCGCGCACCGGTTCGGGCATCCGCGTCGCCATGCGCGAGATCGACCTTGAAGGCGGGGAGCCTTCGGTGCGGGTCTATGACACCTCCGGCCCCTATACCGATCCCGATGCCGCCATCGACATCAACGCCGGACTGCCGCAACTGCGCCGGACATGGATCATGGCGCGCGGCGATGTTGAGGCTTACGACGGCCGCGAGATCAAGCCTGAGGACAACGGTCAACTCGGCCCCGACCGCAGCGGCGGCGTCCCGCAGTTCCCCCACCCGGTCAAACGCCCGCTGCGCGCCAAACCGGGCATGAACGTCAGCCAGATGCACTATGCCCGCCAAGGCATCATCACGCCCGAAATGGAATATGTGGCCGAACGCGAAAACATCGGCCGCGAAATCGCCGCTGATCTGGTGCGCGACGGGCAAAGCTGGGGCGCGCAAATCCCGACCATCATCACGCCCGAATTCGTGCGCGATGAAATCGCCCGTGGCCGCGCGATCATCCCCAACAACATCAACCACCCCGAAACCGAACCGATGGCGATCGGGCGCAACTTCCTGGTCAAGATCAACGCCAATATCGGCAATTCCGCGGTCGCTTCCAACGTGGCGAGCGAAGTCGACAAGATGGTCTGGGCGACCCGCTGGGGCGCGGACACGATCATGGACCTTTCCACCGGGCGCAACATCCACGACACCCGCGAATGGATCATCCGCAACGCCGCCGTCCCGGTCGGCACCGTGCCGATCTATCAGGCGCTCGAAAAGGTCGGCGGCATCGCGGAAGAGCTCACCTGGGAAATCTTCCGCGACACGCTGATCGAACAGGCCGAACAGGGCGTGGACTACTTCACCATCCACGCGGGCGTGCGGCTGGCCTATGTCCCGATGGCGGCCAAGCGCGTCACCGGGATCGTATCGCGCGGCGGCAGCATCATGGCGAAATGGTGCCTCGCGCATCACAAGGAAAGCTTCCTCTACGAACATTTCGACGACATCACCGAAATCATGAAGGCATACGACATCGCTTACAGCCTTGGCGATGGGCTCCGCCCCGGCAGCATCGCGGATGCCAATGACGAAGCGCAATTCTCCGAACTCTACACCTTGGGCGAACTCACCCACCGCGCCTGGGCGCAGGATGTGCAGGTGATGATCGAAGGCCCCGGCCACGTGCCGATGCACAAGATCAAGGAGAACATGGAAAAGCAGTTGCAGGTCTGCGGCGAGGCTCCGTTCTACACCCTCGGCCCGCTCGTTACCGATATTGCGCCGGGCTATGACCACATCACCAGCGGCATCGGCGCGGCCCAGATCGGTTGGTATGGAACC
>JAHJSJ010000123.1 GCA_018830415.1 Alphaproteobacteria bacterium
CCGCTCAATCCGCCGGGGCGGGTGAAGGCGTGGTAGATGACATAGAACCAGCCAAAAAACCCGTGGACGATTGCCCAGATGATCGACTTGTTGAGGCTCCAGCTGATCGCCACTGCAATCGCGCTGCCAAGCCCGATCCCCGCCTGCGCGGCGGTGTTGCCAGCGCCGCTCACAACTCCACCCCGCTGGCGATGGCTTCCAGTTTGCGGATGCGTTCCTTGAGGTCAGCCAGTTCGATCCGCGCACCGCCGATGGTTGAACCTTCGGCGGCGGCGGGGCGGTGGTCGCTGCGTTCCAGCTCTTGCCGTTTCAATTCCAGCCAGCCGTTCCATGCGCGCAGCAGGGCGGCGGCGATGACGATGATCGCGATCAGGCCGGATGTGGCCGTGATCAGCGTCGGGTCGAGAAGGGGCGTAATCATTCGCTGCGTTCCTCCTTGCTTGGCTTGTCTGTCGCAGGCAATGCCCGCAGTGCTTCGATTTCGGCGGCGATGCGGTCGCGTTCGCGCGCTTCGCCGGTGTTGCCATCGGTGGCGATGCGTTCGAGCACCTTCACCCGTTCGCGCAGTTCTTCGACTTCGCGGCGCGCCTGTTCCAGCTCGGCAGCACTGCGGCCATCATCGCGCGGGGCGAGGGTTTCCTTGCCATATTCATCCGAGATGATCCCGGCGCGGGCCTTGGCATATTGCACCGCGCCCCAGACAATCACCGCGATGACGGCAACGATGGCCCAACCGCTCATCATGCTTCACCTTTGTCTTTCAGGTTCGACAAGGCCCGGTCGCGCACCGAATCTCTCAGCGCATCGATTTCTGCGCCGAGGTGATAGCCGCCGTCGGTGACGATCCGTTCGACATTGGCCATGCGATCCTTGAGGCTGCCGAGTTCGGCGCGCAGTTCGGCGTTTTCCTGGGTCAGCAGGGTGACGCGCTGGGCGTTCTGGGCGTCCGATCCGGGCTTCAATGACTGGCCCCACATGCCTTCGAGCGGGTAGCCGTTCTTGATCTTCATCCGGGTGGTCTGGAACGAGGTCACAATGCCCGCCGCACCCAGCACAAACGCCCCGCCGATGATCCAGCCGAGATAGGGGAGAAAATCGACCGCTTCCATCACGCACGCTCCTTGTTTGCGAGGCCGAGCGGCACGCCCGCGCCCCCAAGCGTATCGGCATCAACGCGGCGCGTGTCGCGCAGCGCTTCGATCTGGGTGGCGATGTCATAGCCGCCGTCGGTCACGATGCGTTCGAGCACCTGCACCCGGTCTTCCAGCCGCTGGATATGGCTGGCGTATTGCGCGGCCTTTTCAGCGGTCTGTTCGGCGGTGGCGCCAATCTGCATTTCGGCGATTTTCTGCTGGTGCTTGGTCCAGATCGCCACGATCGGGATCGACAGTGCGACGATCGGGATCAGCAGTGCGAGTATGCCTTCCATTATTCAAACCCCCTCAGGTCAAAAGTTCAGCGCAGCCGCTCGATTTCGGCGGTCAGGCGCGGATTGCTGCTGACGTAGTGGTGTTCCACTGCGGCCAGCCGCCGGTCGACATCGCGGAACGCGGCGCGGATTTCGCGCGCGGTGCGCTTGGGGTTCTGGCGGATGCCCTGCCAGTACTTCTGCTCGCTTTCGTCGCGGTAGAGGTAGGGCGGTTTCTTGTTGAGCAGGAACCCGGCGATGAAATAGGCGATGATTGACGGGCCACCGGTGATGAAGATCGAAGCCACTGCGGCCAGCCGCAGCCAGAACACATTGATCCCGGTGTAATCGGCAATCCCCGCGCAGACACCCATGATCTTGCCATTGTGCTTGTCGCGATAAAGCGTGGTGCGGGGGCTGTTCATGCGTGGGTTCCTTTCTTCTCGGCGATCAGCGCTTCCAGTTCGCGCAGTTGCTGGTTGTCCTGTTCCTGATCGGCGATCAGGCGACGGGCGGGGGTAAAGGCGGGATCGTCACTAGCGACCAGCCGTTCCACCGTATCCATCCGTTCATCAAGCCGCTTGGCGAGGTTGTAGAGTTCCTCCAGCAGCACTTCGTCATCGGTGGTGATGGTGGCGGCGGTCTTCCACTTGGTCATGTAGTGTAGGATGACCCAGGGCAGGCCGATGAAAAGTGTGGCAACGATCATTACCGCGATAAGTCCGTCTTCCATGGTCTATTCCCCCTGTTCCGGCGCGTCTTTGCCCAGCGCCTTCTTCATTTCAGCAAGTTCATCATCAATCGCGTCCGATCCGGCGAGCGCCGCGATTTCATCGGCAAGCGTCGGGGGCTTGCCTTCTGCAATCTGCAAGGCGTCGGCG
>JAHJSJ010000124.1 GCA_018830415.1 Alphaproteobacteria bacterium
CTGATGGCAGCCGTTGCGGTGGCGTGCGCCAGCCCGTCGCTGGCGCAGGATCAGGGCTTTGACCAGGGTCAGAGTGCCGATGACACCAGCCAGCGGCGCAATACCGTGATCCAGCCCTATATCGAAGTTTCGCAGATCATCTCGGCTGAATTGACGCCGGGTGATGATGTGTTGACCTATACCCAACTCGCCGCCGGGGTCGATATCAACGTGCAGGGCCGCAACAGCGGCGCTGCGGTTTCGCTGCGGTATGAGCGCAACATTTCCTACGGCGGTGACGATGTTGATTCCGACACCATCAGCGGGGTCGCGCGCGGCACGCTGGCGGTGATCCCCAATGCGTTGAGCTTTGAAGCGGGCGGCCTCGCCGCGCGCACGCGGTTTGATGGCGGCGGCGGCACGACCAATAACCCGCTGCCAGGCGAGGATGCCGAAAGCCGGTTCTACAGCATCTATGCCGGGCCAAGCCTCAACACCCGCGTCGGCGATGTCGATCTGCAGGGCGTGGCAAGGGTTGGCTATAACCGGTTTGAAAACGACGATTTTCTGGTGAATAATCAGGGCGAAAGCGTCGATGTTTTCGACGATAGCGTGACCTATCTTGGGCAGATCCGTGCCGGGGTCAGCCCCGACGTGGTGGCACCGGTGGGCCTCGCGATTACCGCCGGCGGGTTTCAGGAGGATATCGGCAACCTCGATCAACGCGTGCGTGATTTGTTTGTGCGCGGTGATGTTACCTTACCGATTTCCCCCTCGCTCGCGCTGGTGGCGGGTGCGGGCTATGAAGATGTCGAGATTTCCAGCCGCGATGCGGTGCGCGATGCCAATGGCGCGCCGGTGATTGATGCCAATGGCCGGTTTGTCACGGATAAATCCGCGCCGCGCCGGATTGCCTTCGATGTCGATGGCTTGCTGTGGGACGTGGGCGTGATGTGGCGGCCCAGTTCGCGCACCAATCTTCAGGCTTCGGTCGGGCGGCGATATGATTCCACCACCTATTACGGCACCTTCACCTATGTCCCCAGCCAGCGCAGCAGCTTTGCGGTGTCGGCCTATGATGGGGTGACGGGAGCTGGCGGCGTGCTCAATAATGCACTGGCCGGCCTGTCGAGCGATTTCGAGGCGATCCGCAATCCGGTGACCGGCGATTTCGGCGGGCTGGTCAGCGGCACCGAAGGGCAGGCGAGCATCGGCGGGCTGGGTTCGGCGCGTTCTGCGGCGTTCCGCGGGCGCGGGGTGCGGGCTTCGTATCAACGCCAGATCGGCCGCACCACGGCGGCGCTGGGCGCTGGCTATGACCGGCGCAGATTCATCGCGGCGGCGGGCACCGTGCTGGCACCGCTCAACGGCCTGACCGATGAAAGCTATTACCTGATCGCCGGGTTGACCCGCCAGCTTGGCGAGAACGCCAATCTTTCCACCAATGCCTATGTCAACTGGTTCGATTCTGCCGGGGCCAATGGCGATGTCACCGCGATGGGTGCCTCACTGGCCTACAACCGCTCGATTACCCGGCGGCTGACCGGACGCGCCGCGATTGCGGTCGATTATTTCGACAGCGATTTCAGCGCTGAGGATTTCGCCTTTGCCACCGCGTTGGTCGGTCTGCGTTACAATTTCTGACGAGGGAGCAAGATCCTCATGTACGAGCAATATTACGGATTCAGCGGACGGCCTTTTCAGCTGACCCCCGACCCGCAGTTCTATTTTGAAAGCACCAGCCACAAGAAAGCAATGAGCTATCTTGGCTATGGCCTGTCGCAGGGTGAAGGCTTCATCGTCATCACCGGCGAGGTTGGCGCGGGCAAATCGACGCTGGTGGCGCATCTGATGGAGCGGATTGATCCAGCCGCGCTCAGCGTGGCGCAGGTCGTGACCAGCGCGCTTGATGCCGACGAAGTGGTGCATGTCGTGGCGCAGGCCTTCGGGCTTGCGGTCGAAGGGCAGGACAAGGCCAGCGCATTGGGCGCGATCGAACGTTTCCTGCAGGACGAAGCCCGCGCCGGGCGGCGCTGCCTGCTGGTGGTGGACGAATGCCAGAACCTTGATCTGAGCGCGCTGGAAGAACTGCGGATGCTGTCCAATTTCCAGCTCGGTTCGCACCCGCTGCTGCAAAGCCTGTTGCTGGGTCAGCCCGAATTTCGGCGCACGGTTGCGCATCACCCCGATCTGGAACAGCTGCGTCAGCGGATCATCGCCTCGCACCATCTCGAACCGCTCGATGCGGACGAGGTTGAAGGTTACGTGGCTCACCGGCTGGGGCAGGTCGGCTGGAGCGAAAATCCCGGCTTCGAGGAAGGCCTGATCGACGCGCTCTATCGCCGCACCGATGGCATCCCGCGCAGGGTCAATCAGGTGATGAACCGCCTCCTGCTGCTCGGCGCGATCGAGGAACGCGGTGAATTGACGCCGGCGATGCTGGATGAGGTGATGGCGGAAATGGCTGCGGATCAGACCCGCGGTGCGCAGGGCAATGGGAGCGATCTGAGGGCAGGCCCGGTGGCTGCGACTGCCGCGCCTGACTGCCCCGACAGCCTGCCCGCCACCGAAGTCGCCGCGCTGCTCGCCGCCCGTGATGCGCGCACCGCCGAACTTGAGGCCGCGATCAGCGAATTGCAGGCCGCCGGGACGGGTCAGCGCGATGCGGCGGGCGATCCGCTCTCGCCCGAAGACGCGCGCATCGCCGAAGCCCAGCTTGCAGAAGCGCTCGAACGGATCGAGGCGCGGCTGGAGGAGCAGGAACAATCCTTCCGCCACGTGCTGACCATGCTGATCGAATGGCTTGAGGAAGACCCGTCGCGCGAGGCGGCGTGAACCATGAACGCTCCGTTTCATCCCTTACCTGATCCTGATCCCGTGGCGCAGACCCCGGTAATCCCATCAATCGTCAATGGCTTGTCGGTTGATGTTGAGGACTGGTTTCAGGTCGGCGCGTTCGAAAATGTGATCGCGCGCGGCGAGTGGGAAAGCATCCGCACCCGCGTGGAAGACAATATCTACCGGGTGATCGATCTGCTTGCCGAGGCGGATGTCCGGGCGACCTTCTTCACGCTTGGCTGGGTGGCGCAGCGCCATCCCAACATGATTCGCCGGATCGCCGATGCCGGGCACGAACTTGCCAGCCACGGTTACGATCATGCGCGGGTGTTCACCTTTGATCGCCCCACATTTGCCGAGGATATCCGAAAGGCGCGTGAAATCATCGAGGATTGCGCTGGCGTTGCGGTGACAGGGTATCGCGCGCCGAGCTTTTCGATCGACCACCGCACCCCTTGGGCGTTCGCTGAACTGGCCGCGCAGGGCTATGCCTATTCGAGCAGCGTCGCCCCGGTGGCGCATGATCACTATGGCTGGCCCGAAGCCCCGCGCTTTGCATTCCGCCCGTTGGCGTGGTCATCGCTGGTCGAATTGCCGGTGACCACCGCGCTGCTGGGCGGCAGGCGGGTGGCGGCGGGTGGCGGCGGGTTTTTCCGGGTGCTGCCCTATGCCTTTTCGCGCTGGGCAATCCGGCAGGTCAACCGCGAGGAGGGTCGCCCGGCGGTGTTCTATTTCCATCCGTGGGAAGTCGATCCCGATCAGCCGCGTATGCCGCACGCGCCGATGCGATCACGCCTGCGGCACTATACCGGGCTCAGCCGGATGGCGGGCAAGCTGCGTGAGCTGGTGAATGAATTTCGCTGGGGCCGGATGGACATGATCGCCCACCGCGAATCCGCGCGCGCCGGGGAACTGGTGCCGCTTGATCCGCCTGCGGATTACGCTGCATGAACGCGCCGCTGAATGCCGCGCCAAGCTTGCGCATGGCCGATTTTGGCGATGCAAAGGACGTGCGCCGGATCGAGCGTTTCGTCGCCGAAGCGCGCGCCAGCCTGTTCCACCGCCCGGCATGGCTCAACGCGGTCGCGGCGGGCACGGGGCAGCGCGCGGCGGGTATTGTCATCGAACGGATGGGCATCATCACCGGTTGGCTCCCGCTGACCGAAGTGCGCTCGCCGCTGTTTGGCAAGGCGCTGGTATCGAGCGGGTTCGGGGTCGGCGGTGGGATTTGCGCTGGTAGCGATGAAGCGGCGCGTGTGTTGGCTGAGGCTGCGACGTGCTATGCGCGGCGCGCAGGCTTTGCGGCCATCGAACTGCGCGGCGGGCCGATCCCCGATGGCTGGAGCCAGTGGAGCGACAAGCATTGCGGGTTTGAACGCGCGCTGGCTGACAATGACGAGGCCGAACTTATCGCTATTCCGCGCAAGGCCCGCGCTGAAGTGCGCAAGGGGCTGGGCTTCGGCCACCGCGTCACCATCGGGCGAAGCATGGCTGATCTGGCCGCGCATTACGCCTGTTACAGCGCAAGCGTGCGCAATCTTGGCACCCCGGTATTCCCGCGCGCGCTGTTTGCCGCGGTGCTGGAAGGCTTTGCGGGCAGCAGCGACATTCTTACCGTGTGGGACGGCGATAGGCCGCTCGCCAGCGTGCTCAGTTTCTACCACGATGGCGCGGTTATGCCGTTTTGGGGTGGGGGCAGCCACGCCGCCCGGCCAGCGCGTGCCAATGAGTTGATGTATTACGAACTGATGCTCCACGCGCGGCGGCAGGGCATGGCGCGGTTCGATTTCGGGCGTTCCAAAACCGGCAGCGGGCCGTTTGCGTTCAAGAAGAACTGGGGCTTTGCGCCGCAACCGCTGACCTATGGCGCATGGGCGGCTCCCGGTGCAGAGGCGCGCAATATCGATCCCACTGACGCCAGCTATTCCCGCAAGATCGAACTGTGGAAGAAGCTGCCACTGCCGGTCGCCAATACATTAGGGCCGTGGATCGCGCGCGGGCTCGCGTAATGGGGGAAATCCTGTTCCTCGCCCACCGCGTGCCGTTCCCGCCGGATCGCGGCGACCGGATTCGTTCGCACCATCTGCTGAAGGCACTGGCGCGGATCGCTCCGGTGCACGTCGGCTGCCTTGCAGATGGTGATCGGGCGGGTGAGGATGCCTTGGC
>JAHJSJ010000125.1 GCA_018830415.1 Alphaproteobacteria bacterium
AGGATCCAGAAGGCGCTGACGAAAGTCCCGGCCGCCACCATCAGCGTGGCCATGAAATGCAGCCTTGGCCCGACCTTGTTCATCCCGAACAGCATCACGCCGAGGAACCCGGCCTCAAGGAAAAAGGCGGTCAGCACCTCGTAAGCCATAAGCGGGCCGATCACCGGCCCGGCCTTATCCGAAAACACCGACCAGTTGGTGCCGAACTGGTAGGACATCACGATGCCGGAAACCACGCCCATGGCAAAGGTGATGGCGAAAATCTTGAGCCAGTATTTGAACAGGTCGAGATAGAGCGCCTTGCCGGTCTTGAGCCACAGCCCTTCGAGCACCGCCAGAAAGCTCGCCAGCCCGATCGAGAACGCCGGGAAGATGAAGTGGAAGCTTATGGTGAAGGCAAACTGGATGCGGGCGAGCAGCAGGGCGTCGGCTTGGTCGAACATGGTCATCTCAACTCATTTCACTTACATATTTACATAAAAATGATAATCTGATCTGGACTTCGGGTCAATTGCTAATTCTTCACCCGCCGTTGCCAGCGAAGAATGGCAGTGAGCGCCAGAAAGACCGGAACGACCATCAGACCAATCGCCAGATGCTTGTCCGGAACAAGCCCGTCTGGCGCCGCCCCGACCAGGTAGGATAGCAACCCGATTGCGTAATAAGCGATCGCAAAAACAGACAGTCCTTCGACCAGGTGCTGGAGTTGCAATTGTCTTCGCGCTGTTGAATCCAGTGAACGCAGAACATCGGCGTTCTTTTCATTGATCCCGACGTCCACCCGGGCGCGAAGCAGATTGGTTGCCTGTTCGATTCGCGCTGCGAGGGCATCGAGCCTGTGAGAGAAATTCTCGCACGTCCGAAGCGCGGGCAGGAACCGCCGGTTGGTGAATTCGCTCAGATGCTGAAACTCGGCGACGGGCATTGGGTCGAGATCCCTCATCCTGTCGCTTACGATTTGTCCGTAAGCGGCAGTGGCCCCGAGTCGATACGCCGTTTCGCCGCGAAGGCGCGACAGGCGCGCAGACAACTGGATCAATTCATCGAGCGATGCCCGATCTTCATTCGAATCGGTGAGACGCGCTGTCGCGCGCAAGGCCGCCGCCTCCAGTTCGGCCAGCAAAGAGGCGTTCCGCCTCACCAGAGGCAGCGCGAGAAGGGCAAGATTGCGGTAGTTGCCCAGTTCCTGCAGATCCCGGACAACTCGCCCAAGCTCGATGCTTTCCTCATCTTCCGGGAGGACGACCAGCCGGCCGTAACCATCCGATTCCCGAAGCTTGAAATCAGACCAGAAGGTTATTCCTCCGACCTTTCCGGCAATCGTGGCATCGCGGCGCATGCCAAGTCTGGCAACCATTGCGGCCGCTTCACTGTCCGAAGATGCGATATCAACTTGGATGGCGCGCAAGATGCGCCCCGGAACCGTCTCGATCCGCTCAATGAACGCGGCAGCCTGCGCGGGCTCCATGTCGCCGGGCAATATGACCGAAACGGTCGCTGCCTCCGAATGACGTTCCCACATCATGGTGGCAGCGCCTTCGATGACCTTCCCATCACGCCGTATTCCGGCGCCAACAACCTCGATGTTGTTGGTTAACAGGAATTGCGCGAAGTGATCGGCCCCCTGGGCAGGGAGAAGCGATAGCACCTGTATCATCCGTGCCCCTGCACGCAGCGCGGGAACAGGGCGGAGATGCATCTCCGCGACCAGTTCCTGACGTTCGCTGTCAATCTCGATCACGGTTCAGACTGCTCCTCGCTCTGTGCGGGATTGGTCCGCAGGGCGATGGCGGAAAAAGGTTGACGCGCCCGCCGGGAGGGAGGGGGAAGCGGGCGCGCCATGCGACCCTATGCAACCTTGGTGGTACGCAGGTAGGGCCGGATCGTCTTGAAACCTTGCGGGAACATTTCCCTGGCCTTTTCATCGCTCACCGAAGGCGGGATGATCACCTCGTCACCCGGACGCCAATCGGCCGGGGTCGCAATGGTGCAGCGGTCAGCCAGTTGCAGGCTGTCAATCACCCGCAGGATCTCGTCAAAATTGCGGCCCACGCTCATCGGATAGGTCATGGTCAGGCGAATCTTGTTAGCCGGATCGATGATGAACACCGAACGCACCGCCGCCGTCTCGCTCTGATCGGGGTGGATCA
>JAHJSJ010000126.1 GCA_018830415.1 Alphaproteobacteria bacterium
CCCACGGCGCGGCGCTGGGCGCGGCAGAGGTTGCCGCTGCGCGCGCTGAATTGGGCTGGACGGCTGAACCTTTCGTGATCCCCGGAGACATCGCCGCCGATTGGCACCGGGCAGCCGAACCGGGCCGCGCGGCGCATGGGGCATGGGCAGGGCGGCTTGCGGCGTCCCCGCTGCGGGCGGATTTTGAGCGCCGGATGGCGGGCGAACTGCCCGAAGGTTTCAGCCTTGATGACCACATCGCGGGCCTGATCGCCGCCCCGCAGAAAATCGCCACCCGCAAGGCGTCCGAAATCGCGCTGGCGGCGATCAATCCGGCGCTGGCCGATACCATCGGCGGCAGCGCCGACCTGACCGGATCGAACAACACGCTGGCCGGCGGAATCGTTACCTTTAACCGTGACAATTACGCGGGCCGCTATGTCTATTACGGCATCCGCGAATTTGGCATGGCCGCCGCGATGAACGGGATGGCGCTGCACGGCGGCGTGATCCCCTATGGCGGCACCTTTCTGGTGTTCACCGACTATGCGCGCGGGGCGATCCGGCTTTCGGCCTTGCAGCATTGCCGCGTGATTTACGTGATGACGCACGACAGCATAGGGCTGGGTGAAGACGGGCCGACGCACCAGCCGATTGAACACCTTGCGTCGCTGCGGGCGATGCCGAACCTGTTGGTGATGCGCCCGGCTGACGCGGTGGAAACTGCCGAGTGCTGGGAGATTGCGCTGACGCAGAAAGACCGCCCGACCGTGCTCGCGCTGACCCGCCAGAACCTGCCGCAATTGCGGATCGAAGAAGGGGAGAACCTGTCGGCGCGCGGCGGGTATCGGATGAAAGCAGCCGAGGCCGCGCGCAAGGTGGTGATCCTTGCCAGCGGTTCAGAGGTGGAACTGGCGATGGCCTGCGCCGCCGGGCTTGAGGCAGGCGGCGTGGGCACGGATGTCGTATCGATGGTCTGCACCGAATTGTTTGACGAACAGAGCGCAGCTTACCGCGCTGATATCCTGCCCGAAAATGCGCTTATCGTGTCGATTGAGGCGGCGAGCACTTTTGGCTGGCAACGCTACACCGGGCGCGATGGGCTGAATATCGGGATCGACAGCTTTGGCGCTTCGGCCCCGGCGGGCGATCTGTTTGCCCATTTCGGTCTCACCGCTGACACAATCATTCCGCAAATCCAGAACAAACTGAACAACTAAGCAGGAGTTTTTATCATGGCTACAAAGGTTGCCATCAACGGCTTTGGTCGCATCGGACGTCTGGTTGCACGCGCAATCCTTGAACGCGATGACCATGATCTCGATCTGGTGACGATCAACGATCTGGCCGATGCCAAGTCCAACGCGCTGCTGTTCGCTTACGATACAGTGCATGGGCGCTTCGCTGGCGAAGTGACCGCCGATGGCGATGCGATCATCGTCAATGGCAAACGTATCGCCGTCACCGCCGAGCGTGATCCGGGCAAACTGCCGCACGCCGCGATGGGCGTGGACATCGTGCTCGAATGCACCGGGTTCTTCCAATCCGACGAAGCCAGCCGCCCGCACCTTACCGCCGGTGCCAAACGCGTGGTGATTTCCGCGCCCGCGACCGGCGTGTCCAAGACTATTGTTTTCGGGGTCAATCACGACACGCTGACGGGCGATGACGTGGTCATCTCCAACGCCAGCTGCACCACCAACTGCCTCGCGCCGGTGGCGAAGGTGCTGAATGATGTGATCGGGATTGAACGCGGATTCATGACCACGATCCATTCCTATACCAACGATCAGAAAATGCTCGATCAGATCCACAAGGATCTGCGCCGCGCACGTGCCGGGGCGCAAAACATGATCCCGACCACCACCGGCGCCGCGCGCGCGGTGGGCCTGGTGCTGCCCGAACTGAAGGGCAAGCTTGATGGATCGTCCGTGCGCGTGCCGACCCCCAATGTCAGCATGGTCGATCTGGTGTTCGTGCCCAGCCGCGAAACCAGTGTTGATGAAATCAACGCTGCGTTGAAGGCGGCGGCCGATGGCCCGATGAAGGGCGTGCTGGATTTCACCGATCAGCCGCTCGTGTCCTCGGATTTCAACCACTATCCCGCCAGTTCGACGGTCGACAGCCTCGAAACCAGCGTGATGGATGGCAAGCTCGCCCGTGTGGTCAGCTGGTATGATAATGAATGGGGCTTTTCCAACCGGATGGTCGATACCGCCGGGGTGATGGCGAAGTTTCTCTAAGCAAGCTTCGTCACCCCGGCGCAAGCCGGGGCCCAGAGCGAATGAGCGTGGCGGGGCCTTTGGGTTCCGGCCTCCGCCGGAATGACGGGTGAATAAGATGGCCAAGTTCAAGACTCTCGATGATCTGCCCGCCGACCTGACCGGAGAGGTCGCGCTGGTGCGCGTTGATCTCAACCTGCCGATGAAGGA
Source organism: Alphaproteobacteria bacterium (assembly GCA_018830415.1). Classification (GTDB taxonomy): domain Bacteria; phylum Pseudomonadota; class Alphaproteobacteria; order Sphingomonadales; family Sphingomonadaceae; genus Erythrobacter. The sequence continues at coordinate 2,412 of JAHJSJ010000126.1, forward strand.
TGGATCGGCCACCGATCTGACGCGGGTTGAGGCGGTAAAGCCGACCATCCTCGAACTCGCGGGCAAGGGCGCAAAAGTGCTGTTGCTTGCGCATTTCGGGCGTCCGGGCGGGCAGCGTTCCTCGGTGCTGTCAACCAGCATGGTGGTGGGCGATGTCGAGGATGTGCTGGGCAAGGAGGTGATGTTCATCCCCGAAATCACCGGGCCGGTTGTGGAACAATCGATCGGTATTCTGCGCAGCGGCGATATCGGCTTGCTCGAAAATACCCGCTTCTGGCCGGGCGAGGAGGCCAATGATCCGGCGCTGGCACAGGCAATTGCCGCGCATGGCACGCTGTATGTCAACGACGCCTTCAGCGCCGCACACCGCGCCCATGCCACCACCGAAGGGCTGGCGCATCACCTGCCCGCCTATGCCGGGCGGTCAATGGAGGCCGAATTGAAGGCATTGGATGCCGCGCTTGGCAATCCCGAAACGCCGGTCGCGGCAGTGGTCGGCGGGGCCAAGGTTTCGACCAAGCTCGCCGTGCTCGAACATCTGGTGGGCAAGGTGCAGCACCTGATCATCGGCGGGGGCATGGCCAACACCTTCCTCGCCGCGCGCGGGGTCAATGTCGGCAAAAGCCTGTGCGAACATGATCTGGCCGCCACCGTCACGCGCATCATGGACGAGGCCGACCATGCGGGCTGCACCGTCCATCTGCCCTATGATGTTGTCGTGGCGAAGGAATTCGCCGCCAACCCGGCATCCTTGCGCACCTGCAACGTCCACGAAGTCGCCGATGACGAGATGATCCTCGACCTTGGCCCGCAGGCGACAGAGGCGCTGGCCGATGTGCTCAAGACCTGCCGCACGCTGGTGTGGAACGGGCCGCTGGGCGCGTTTGAAACCGAACCGTTTGATACGGCCACCGTTGCGTTGGCGCGGACGGCGGCGGCGCTGACGCTGGAAGGATCGCTGATCAGCGTGGCAGGCGGCGGGGATACCGTAGCGGCGCTGGCACAAGCGGGCGCGGGCGATGATTTCACCTATGTTTCAACCGCTGGCGGGGCATTCCTCGAATGGATGGAAGGCCGCGTCCTGCCCGGCGTTGCCGCGCTGGAGGCCTGACATGGCCGATGTTAGTGCCGAGATCGAGGCGTTGGCGCTGGGCGCGATGCGCGCCTGGGTGGCGGGCGATGTCAAGGCGATGAAAAAGCTGACCGCGCGTGATTTCATGTTCATGGTCGGCACGCTGCCACCGCAATTGCTCGACCGGCCGAGCTTTATCGCCGCGATGGAGCGCGGCTTTGCCTGCACCAAATTCGCGTTTCGCGAAGTGTTCGTTCGCCAGCATGGCAAGAGCGCATGGTTCATCGCCGGAGCGGAGCTCGAATTGCGCCTTGGCGGGAAGGTGTGGACGGGGCCTTTCCTCGTTTCCGCCCTTTGGCGGCGCGGCAGTATTGCGCGCAACTGGAATCTTAACGACATGAGCCTCGCGCGGCTGGAAGAGGGCGACCGCCTGGCCGATGCAGTGCGCGGCCTGCAATTGTGGAAACAGGCATGAGCGAGGCAGTTGAAACCAGCTACGGCACGCTGACGACGGTAGAAACGGGCGAATTTGCCGGGTGGCGATATTGGCAGGGCGATCCGTTCGAAACCCGTTCCGGCCCATTCTTCATGAAGCGCGAGGCTGATGGTTCCTATGTCAGCGCCTTTCGCGCCGAGGCGCGTCACATGAACGGCGGCGGGTTCATGCACGGCGGCTGCCTGCTGACCTTTGCCGATTTCGCGCTGTTCGCTATCGCCACCGATGAACTGGCCGGCGATCATGCCGTTACGCTCAACCTTGCGGGCGATTTCCTCGGTTCGGTCAGCCCCGGCGCGCTGGTTGAGGCGCGCGGTGAGGTGACGCGCGGCGGGGGCAAGACCATCTTTGTGCGCGGAATGGTGACAGGCGATGGCCAGCCTGCGCTCAGCTTTACCGGCATTATCAGGCGCTTGTCGCGGCGGTGAACGCTGCGAGGTAGCTCCGCGCGCAATCCACCTGTGTGCAGATGCAGCATTGATATTGCAGCGCGCCGATCGCATCGCTAAGGGCGCTTACGAAAGTTATGCATAGGTATGCAAAAACCTCGAAAACGAGTCCCGCCCACCCAGTTGCGTCATCGGAGAACGCCGCAATGAACTTGCAAACCATGACTGATCGTATTGCCTCAGCGCAGGGCTTTATCGCCGCGCTCGATCAGTCGGGTGGCTCCACGCCCAAGGCGCTGCATGGCTACGGGATCGCAGATGGCGATTGGTCGAGCGAAGATGAAATGTTCGCGCAGATCCACGCGATGCGCGCGCGTGTCATCACATCGCCATGTTTCGGCAGCGGCAAGGTGATCGGCGCGATTCTGTTTGAAAAAACGATGGACGGTGTGGTTGACGGGGTATCGACCGGCGATGCCCTGAAGGCGCGCGGGATCGTGCCGTTTATCAAGGTGGATCAAGGCCTTTCTGATGAGGCTGATGGCGTGCAGTTGATGAAGCCGCTGACCAAACTGCCAGAACTGCTCGAAAAATCCATCGCTGCCGGGATGTTCGGCACCAAGATGCGGTCGGTCATCAAATCCGCCAATCCGGCCGGGATCGCCGCTATCGTGGCGCAGCAATTCGAAGTCGCCAGGCAGATCATCACCGCCGGGCTGATGCCGATTATCGAACCGGAATATGACATCACCGCCGCCGATCGCGCCGATGGGGAAGCGATGCTGCTGGCTGAAATCACCCGCCAGCTTGATGCACTGCCCGATGGCCAGCAGGTGATGCTCAAGCTGTCGATCCCGGCGACCGCAGGCCTTTACACGCCGTTGACGCAGCATCCCAAGGTGCTGCGCGTGGTCGCACTGTCGGGCGGGTTTTCGACCGATGCCGCCTGTTCGCAGCTGGCGCGGAACCCCGGCATGATCGCCAGCTTCAGCCGCGGATTGTTGCAGGATTTGCGCAAAGATCAGTCTGATGAGGAATTCGACGCGGTGTTGGGCAAGGCCATCGACCAGATCGCCAGCGCCAGCGTCGCCGGTTGAACAGGTGACAGATGCTGCGCGAGCGATTAGCGCGCATGGCATGACCGAAACGCAGCTTTATCTCATTTCGCCGCTTGATGTGACCGGCGACTTTCCCGAACGGCTCGAACGCGCGCTGGTGGCAGGCAAGGGGCCGAAAAGCCAGCTTGTCACCGCGTTCCAGTTCCGGGTGAAGGGTGTCGACAACCACGAAGCCGCCGCGCTCGCCGAACCGTTGCAGGCGATTTGCGCCGCGCATGATGTCGCCTTTATCGTCAACGATTCGGTGGCGCTGGCTAAGCGGTTGAAGGCGGACGGCGTGCATCTGGGGCAGGGCGATGGCTCACCCCGCGAAGCACGTGAAGAACTGGGGCGTGAGGCACAGATCGGCGTCACCTGCCATGCCAGCCGCCACAAGGCGATGGATGCGGGCGAGGCGGGGGCCGATTATGTCGCATTCGGCGCGTTCTATCCCTCCACCACCAAGGATAAGGGGGCGGACGCTGAGCGGCCAGACCTCGAACTGTTGCAATGGTGGACGACGGTGTTTGAAATCCCCTGCGTCGCGATTGGCGGGATCACCCCCGACAATTGCGCCCCGTTGATAGAGGCGGGCGCAGATTTTCTCGCCGTGTCGGGTGCAGTGTGGGCCGGGGACGAAGTCGCTGCTGTGCAAGCCTTCGCCAAGGCGATCACCGAATCGCGTTGAAACGGCGCGTTAAAACGTCGAGCCGAGCCGGGTGCAGATCAGCTTGCTCAGACTCCCGTCGGCATTTAATTTTTGCAAGGTGTTATCGCCAAGCTGCCGGAAACGCTGATCTTTCTTGGGGCCGCGGGTGAACAGCACTTCATCCCCGCGCATCAGGTAGATCCCGTTGCCCTGCGCGTTGACGTAGCTTGACGCGGCGCCGATGCGAAAGCCTTCTTCGGGAACCACATCAAACGCCACATTGCCGGCATCGCCCGGGAGCGCGCATTCATAGTTCCCATGCAGGAGAATGCCGAGCACCCCGGACGAAGGCCTGTCGTCGCGGTTTGGCGGGAGCGATTTTGCGCGGTCCTGCCCGTAGACGCTCCCCGGCAGGAAGGCGGCGGCGGCAGCGGCGCTGATGATCAGCAGGAAAATGTAACGGGTCTTCATGATGGGTTCGCCTCTATCAGCCAGCAGCGGCGAAGGCCAAGCCTTTCAGCAGGCGTCTGCCCGCGCTTGCCGGGACGGGCAGGCTCGGCTATGGGCGCGCATCATTTTCGGGCGATTGCGTTTCGGCGCGGTGCGCTCTCACTGCTTCCCTGCACAAAGGCCAATAGCCCCATGAAGATCAGCGGCGTCGATATTCGCCCCGGCAATATCATCGAATATGAAAAAGGCATCTGGAAGGTCGCCAAGATCCAGCATACCCAGCCGGGCAAGGGCGGGGCCTATATGCAGGTCGAAATGAAGAACCTGCAGGATGGCCGCAAAACCAACGTGCGGTTCCGCAGCGCTGACACGATTGAGCGCGTGCGGCTCGACACCAAGGAATTCCAGTTCCTCTATGCCGAGGGTGAGATGCTAGTGTTCATGGACAATGACACCTTCGAACAGATCACGCTGTCCGGCGATCTGCTGGGCGATGCGCGCCCGTTCCTGCAGGACGGGATGCAGGTCAATCTTGAACTGTGGGACGAAAAGCCGATCTCGGTTGAACTGCCCTCGCAGATCGAAGCAACGATTGTCGACGCGGACGCGGTAGTGAAGGGGCAAACCGCCTCGTCGAGCTACAAGCCCGCGATCCTCGATAACGGCGTGCGGATCATGGTGCCGCCGCATATCGGCACCGGCACGCGGATCATCGTCGATGTCTATGAACAAGCCTACGTCGGCAAGGCGAGCTGAGCAAAACTGATGGCAGCTATTTCCGGCCTGATCCGCGTAATGGAACGCGCCGCGCGCAAGGCGGGCGGGCGTTTGCGGCGCGATTTCGGCGAAGTCGAACATTTGCAGGCGAGCCGCAAAGGCCCCGCCGATTTCGTCAGCAAGGCGGACATCCGCTCCGAACGCACGTTGTATGACGAACTGCTCACCGCGCGGCCCGGCTGGGGCTTCGTGATGGAGGAAGCCGGGGTAATCGAAGGCGATCCGGGGATGCCGCGCTGGATCGTCGATCCGCTCGATGGCACTACCAATTTCCTCCACGGGATCCCTCATTTCGCGATTTCGATCGCCGCGCAGGAACCCAAACCCGATGGCAGCGGCTGGGGCGATGTGGTGGCGGGCGTGGTGTATCAGCCGATCACCGATCAGACCTTCTGGGCGGAAAAAGCGCGTGGCGCATGGTTGCAGGACGCGCGGTTGCGGGTCTCGGCGCGTTCACGGCTGGCCGATTCGCTGGTGGCCACCGGGGTGCCGTTCTTCGGACATGGTGACTTCGCCGAATGGAGCCGGATTTTCGGCGCGATTGGCCCGGAAGTTGCGGGTATTCGCCGGTTCGGCGCCGCCTCGCTCGATCTGGCTTACGTCGCGCAGGGCCGGTTTGACGGGTTCTGGGAAAGCGGCCTGTCGGAATGGGACACCGCAGCTGGATGCTTGCTGGTGCGCGAGGCGGGCGGGTTCGTATCCGATTTCCGCGGGCGGTCAGCCCCGATCCATGCTGATCAGGTGCTGGCGGCCAATGACGTGCTGCATTCACGGCTGCATAAGTTGTTGGCAGGGGCTTTGCGGTAAGGTTTTCGAGCGCTCCAGATCCTGCCTAGGTGGCGCTAGACCCCAGCTAGACCCCTGCTAGACCCCATCCAGACCAATGTTTCACGTGAAACAATGCCGCTTGACGCTTGATGCGGATCGCGCACCTCGCTAACAGGCCCGCTCCCGCGCAGGCGCCCCTGTGGTGGAATTGGTAGACGCGCTCGACTCAAAATCGAGTTTCGAAAGAAGTGCCAGTTCGAGTCTGGCCAGGGGCACCACCGCCGCTTTCCCATAAACCGCTTGTGCTGGCCCCCGCAAAGTGAGTAGCCTTTGGCAATGGCCATGTTCGAGGCCTGCCATTGAGGGGAACGTTATGCGGTTAAAGACAATCCTAGCCGGGGCAAGCGCGCTGACGCTGTTGGCGGCACCGGCGCAGGCTGACGATCTGCGCGAAGCGGTGGCGGCTGATTTGCCCGCTCTGGTCGAACTCTATCAGGATTTGCACGCCAACCCCGAACTGTCGTTCCAGGAATTTGAAACCGCCAAGAAACTCGCCGCCCGCGCCCGAGCACTCGGTTTTGAAGTGACCGAAGGCGTCGGCAAAACCGGCGTGGTTGCGGTGATGAAGAACGGCGATGGCCCCACCGTCATGCTGCGCGCCGATATGGACGGATTGCCGGTGATCGAACAGACCGGGCTGCCCTATGCCTCAACGCGCCGCGCGGTGCCTGCCACCGGGATCGAAACCGGGGTGATGCACGCCTGCGGCCATGATACCCACATGGCGGCATGGATCGGCACCGCGCAATTGCTGTCTGAGCGCCGCGATCAATGGTCGGGCACGCTGGTGATGATCCTGCAACCGGCTGAGGAGATCGGCGAAGGCGCACTCGCGATGATCGAAGACGGGCTTTACACCCGTTTCCCCAAGCCTGATTACGTGCTGGCCTTCCACGATGCGGCGCAGGCCCCTGCTGGGGTGATCGCTTATTCGAAAGGCTTTGCGCTGGCGAATGTCGACAGCGTCGATGTGGTGGTTCCCGGCGTCGGCGGACATGGTGCCTATCCGCATGCGACCAAAGACCCGATCGTGATCGCCGCCAGCATCGTCAGCCGGTTGCAAACACTGGTGAGCCGCGAATTGAACCCGCTTGAACCTGGCGTGGTGACAGTCGGTAGCTTTCAGGCCGGGTCAAAGCACAACATCATTCCCGATGAAGCACGGCTGCAAATCACCGTGCGCAGCTACACCGACGAGGCGCGCAAGCAGCTGCTCGACGGGATCGCCCGGATCGCCAGGGGAGAGGCGCTGGCCGCCGGAATGCCCGACGACAAGCTGCCCAAGGTGACTGTGTCAGATCCCTATACCCCGGCGACATACAACAACCCCGAATTCACCGATCAGGTCATGGCAGGGCTGAAAACGCGGTTCGAAGGTCGCGTGTTTGAAGCGCCAAGCGTGATGGGGGGTGAGGATTTCAGCCAGTTCCGCCGCGCTGATCCTGACAATGTCCAATCGCTGATCTTCTGGGTTGGCGGGGTGCGGCCGGGCGAATGGGCGAAATCGGAACGCGGCGAGATCGAACTTCCCTCGCTCCACTCGCCATTCTGGGCGCCCGACGCTCCGGTGGTGATCGCAACTGCAACTGAGGCGCTGACGGTGACCACGCTTGATCTGATGGCGAAATCTGGGGGATAGAAGTTTTTGTGTTCCACATCGCGTCCGCGATGCGAAATCCTCGCTCACGCGACCTGATGGTCGCATCGCTGCGGTCGGTCGGTCGGCCTTGCGGTTGCTGCGCAATCGATTGTGCTTCAGTTCGTAGGCATCGGCACATTTAAAAATTCGGCCGCCGGTTTGCCCCAGCGAAGGAGCATTCCGGCGGCCGTTTCTCCTCCCCAGGAGAATTGTTGAATGGGGTTATTCCGAATCCGGCACGTAGGTGCCGAGCCGGTGGTGCAGTGCGTTGATCTTCGCCAGCTCCTCGCGGTCTTCGGTGCTGCGGGCATGGCTTTCGAGCGCCCGACGCAGCAGTTTCATATCAGCGGTCGACAACAGCGCGCGGGCGCGGGCGGGTTCGGTCTTGGGGGTATCGGTATCACTCATCATACACTCCTCGGGCGGCGTTGCACGATCACGCCCTTATGCGTTTCAGCAGCCAACCGGAAGGCCGCAAGTGCACTTTCCGGTTGGCCACCATGTGGCATACTCATGCTGCTGACCGTCATCCGCGGTCATGCAGCGTCCCACCTGCGTTATGCCGCTTCGAACTGATTCATCGTGTTGTGAGCGCCGCCGGCCTTCAGCGCCGCTTCGCCGGCGAAATATTCCTTGTGATCATCGCCAATGTCGCTGCCAGACATGTTCTGGTGCTTGACGCAGGCAATACCCTGACGGATTTCCTCGCGCTGCACATTCTTGACGTAGCCAAGCATCGCCTGCTCGCCAAAGTATTCGCGGGCGAGGTTGTCGGTGCTGAGCGCCGCGGTGTGATAGGTCGGCAGGGTGATGAGGTGGTGGAAAATCCCCGCCCGCGCCGCGCCATCGCGTTGGAAGGTGCGGATCTTCTCGTCGGCTTCGGCGGCTAGCTCGGTGGTGTCATAATCGACACTCATCAGCTTGGCGCGGTCATAGGCCGACACGTCCTTGCCTGCTGCGGCCCAGGCATCGAATACCTGCTGACGGAAGTTGAGCGTCCAGTTGAAGCTGGGCGAGTTGTTGTAGACGAGCTTCGCGTTCGGCACGACTTCGCGGATGCGATCGACCATTTCGGCGATCTGTTCGACATGCGGCTTTTCGGTCTCGATCCACAGCAGGTCAGCGCCGTTCTGCAGGCTGGTGATGCAGTCGAGCACCACGCGGTCAACCCCGGTGCCGGGACGGAACTGGAAGAGGTTGGACGGCAGGCGCTTGGGCGCGAGCAGTTTGCCATCGCGGCTGATGAACACCTGACCATTGGTGATGTTGGCAGGGTCAACTTCATCGGCATCGAGGAAGGCGTTATACTGGTCGCCCAGATCGCCGGGTTCCTTGGAGAATGCGATCTGCTTGGTCAGGCCAGCGCCGAGCGAATCGGTGCGGGCAACGATGATCCCATCGTCCACGCCCAGTTCGAGAAAGGCATGGCGGCAGGCACGGATTTTCTGGAGGAAATCCTCGTGCGGCACGGTGACTTTGCCGTCTTGGTGGCCGCACTGCTTCTCGTCCGACACCTGATTTTCGATCTGGAGCGCGCAGGCGCCTGCCTCGATCATCTTCTTGGCGAGCAGGTAGGTGGCTTCTGCATTGCCGAAGCCTGCGTCGATATCGGCGATGATCGGCACGACGTGGGTTTCGTAATTGTCGATGGCGTTTTCGAGCCGCTTGGCTTCGACCGCGTCACCTGCTGCACGGGCCGCGTCGAGCGCACGGAACATCCCGCCGAGCTCGCGCGCGTCAGCCTGCTTGAGGAAGGTGTAGAGTTCGGCAATCAGCGCCGGCACCGAGGTTTTTTCGTGCATGGACTGATCGGGCAGCGGGCCGAATTCGCTGCGCAGCGCGGCGATCATCCAGCCCGACAGATACAGGTAACGCTGCTTGGTGGTGCCGAAATGCTTCTTGATCGCGATCATTTTCTGCTGCGCGATGAAACCGTGCCAGCAGCCGAGCGACTGGGTGTATTGCGCCGGGTTGGCATCATAGGCCGCCATATCGGCGCGCATGATCTTCGCGGTGTATTTGGCGATGTCGAGCCCGGTGGAGAAACGGTTCTGGGTCGCCATGCGCGCGGCGCTTTCGGGATCGATTGCGGCCCAGCTTGGCCCATTGGCGGCAACTATGTCGCGCATGTGGGTGATGGTGTTGTGGTAGGTCATATGCTTCTCCTGTCCGTTCTGGGCAGTGGTGCGGGTCTGGTAGGACTTGCACCTTCGGATAAGCAGGCTGTGCCATGGTGCGACGCAGCATAACAGGAAAACTTACAGAAAATCGTGTGGCTATGCGGACTTTTGGCTCTGATCTTGTGTAAATCAGTAAAGTTATTTACAAAGTAGCCATGTCCGACACCAATCTCCTTGCTGGCCCGGCGCTGCGCCGCTTGCGCAAGCGCGAAGGATTTACCCAAGCCGCGATGGCATCTGCGCTGGGCATCTCTCCATCCTATCTCAATCTTATCGAACGCAATCAGCGCCCGCTATCGGCCAAGGTGCTGGTGCGGGTGATCGAACGGTTCGATTTTGACCCGCGATCCCTGCGTGAGGACGATGCGATTGGCGGGATCGATGGGCTGATCCGGCGGATGGCGGACAAACGTTTTTCCGATCTGGGAATCGACCGCGAGGAAGTGCAGGAATTCCTGTCCGCCGCGCCGCAGGTGGCCGCAGCCTTTGCGCGGCTGTATGACAGCGGCGGGGGCGTGGGGCGGGCCGAGTCCGAAGATGCCGCCACTGCTGCACGGCGTGTGATTGAACGTTGGCAGAACCATTTTGCCGATCTTGACCACGCCGCTGAAGACCTGGCTGATGAACTGCGCCTTTCGCACGGGGAAATCAGCGCCGCGCTTTCCGAGCGGCTGCGTGAAAAGCATCAGCTATCGGTGCGCATTCTTCCGGCAGAGGTGATGCCCGGGCAGGTGCACCGGCTCGATCTGCATGCGCGCCAATTGCAATTGTCCGAGATGCTGCCCGGCGCGGCGCGGCGATTTCAGATTGCGCGGCAGGTCGGCACGCTCGAAATGCGTGAGGCGATTGAAGCGCTGGTGGCAGGTGCGAACCTCACATCGACCGAAGCACGCGACCATTTGCGTGAGCACATCAGCGATTATCTGGCGGGCGCGCTGCTGCTGCCTTACCGCCGGTTTATGCGGGCTTGCGAGGCGACCGGATATGATCTGGCAGTGCTGCAACGCCGCTTTGCTGTCAGCTTTGATCAGGTGGCTCAGCGCCTGACCACATTGGGCCGGGTAGGGGAGCGCGGGCTGCCGTTCTTCACCGCCACGATTGATCGTGCTGGACGGTTGACCCACTTCACGGCGGGCGGCAGCGGCGCGATTTACCCGCTCGAAGGCGCGCTCTGGCCAGCATGGGTGCCATTCGCGGCTTTTGAACGGCCCGGCACGGTGCTGACGCAGGCAGTGACTTTCGGGGAAGGCGAAGGCACGGCGCGGCACTGGTTCACCATCACCCGCACGGTCGATGGTGACGGGGTCATGTGCGCGGGCCGCAGCGCCGTGGTGCTGGGAATCGAAGCGCGCTTTGCGGGCGATCTGGCCCACGCGCGCGGTGTCTCTCTGGACCGCGCGGATGCGGTGCCGCTGGGCACGCCTTGCCTGCGTTGTGGGCGGACGGAATGCCTGACGCCCGCACCGGCACGTTTGGCGAGCGTGTTGCCACGACTGCGACCCGGTTCCTGACGCCGGATTAACCTTCGCCAACCGCAGAACCGTTCGCGCCAACGGTCAGTGTAAAGTTTACCGACACTTAAGGTCTCAGCGTTAAAACCGGGCGCAGCCAAGCACCAAAGGCCCGCCCTGTCATGATCCGTCTGTTCAAGCATTATATCCCACACGCCGTGCTGCTGCTCGGCCTGCTTGATCTCGGCTTGCTGATATTGGCGAGCGAAGCGGCATGGCAATTGCGCGCGCATCAGATCGGTATGAATGTGGGCAGCCTTGCCGATCGTTGGATTGCGTTGATAGGGACTGCGGCGGTGATCTGGCTCGCGATGATTTCGGTCGGTGTTTACGGCCCTAATGCGCTGCGCAGTTTGCGTTTTGCGGGCGCGCGGGTGCTGGTGGCGATCAGCCTAGGCATCATCACGCTGGCGGTGATCGACTTCATCATCCCGAGCGACCTGTTCTGGCGTTCAACCCTGCTTTACACGATGGGCTTCGCCATCCTTGTGCTGGTGGTGGATCGTTTGCTGCTCAACAGCTTCCTCGGCTCCTCCGCCTTTCGTCGCCGGGTTTTGGTGCTGGGTGCAGGCGACCGCGCGCAGCGGTTGCGCGCATTGGGCGAAAAGCCCGAAACCGGCTTTGCGATCGTCGCCTATATTGCGATGAGTGACGATGCGCGTGTTGTCGAAGAAGCGATTCCGCGCGCGGCAATCCACGATCTGGGCCGGTTCGTCGAAAACCTCGGCGTGAGCGAAGTGGTGCTCGCCTTGCAGGAACGCCGCAATGCCCTGCCGCTGAAAGACCTGCTGCGGATCAAGACCAAGGGCGTCCACGTCAATGATTTTTCCAGCTTTATCGAACGCGAAACGGGGCGGGTCGATCTCGACACCATCAATCCCAGCTGGCTGATTTTTTCTGACGGGTTTTCCAGTGGGCGGATGTTTTCGAGCGCGGTGAAACGCGTGTTTGATATCATAGCGAGTGTCACCCTGCTCGCGCTGACGCTCCCGCTTATCGCGCTGTTTGCGGCTCTGGTGAAGCTCGATAGCAAAGGCCCGGCGTTTTTCCGTCAGCAGCGCGTGGGCCTGTTTGGTCAGACGTTCACGCTGATCAAATTGCGGTCAATGCGCACCGATGCCGAGAAAGACGGGGCGAAGTGGGCCGAGGAGAACGATCCGCGCATCACCCGGTTGGGCCGGTTTATCCGCAAGGTCAGGATCGATGAACTGCCGCAGACGTGGAGCGTGCTTAAAGGCCAGATGAGTTTCGTCGGCCCGCGCCCCGAAGTGCCGTCCTTCGTCGAAAGTTTGGAAGAGGAAATCCCGTTCTATGGCGAGCGGCACATGGTCAAACCTGGCATCACCGGCTGGGCGCAGATCAATTATCCCTATGGCGCATCGGTTGAAGATAGCCGCTGCAAGCTGGAATATGATCTTTATTACGCCAAGAATTACACGCCCTTCCTCGATTTCGTGATTCTGTTGCAGACTATGCGCGTGATCCTGTGGCCGGAGGGTGCACGGTGATCATGGCCGGCACCCTCATGCCGTTGGCGACATCGCTGGCATGGCTGGCGGGCGCGGTGTTGAGCGCGGGCGCCATGCTGTGGTTGTGGCAGCATGGTGAGCGTGCGCGGCCCGATCGCGGCGCGTTGCTGGCGGCGGCTGGGTGCAGCGCCGTGTGGTGTTCGCTGACAGCCGGGCTTGGGCCAGATCATGGCGCTGCGATTATTGCGGCAATGGCCCGCAATCTGGCGCTGATCGCGGCGATATTCTGTCTGTTCTCTGCTGATGGCCGCACCGACAGCCTCAAACCTATCCGCCCGGTGATCATTGCGCTGGTGCTGGTGCAACTGTTGCAACCCGTGGTGCTGTTGTTCCAGTGGCGGGCGAGCGAAGTTCCCGGCATCGCCCGCGCGGCGTTTGAAGTGCGCCTCATCATCGATATGCTGGTGTCGATTGGGGCATTGATGTTGCTTCACAATCTCTATGCCGGGGCGGCAAATAACCTACGCCCGATCCTGCGTTGGACAGGAATCGCGCTGGCCGGCATTTTTGCCTATGATCTCAATCTCAGCACGATCAGCTATCTCAGCGGGCAAAATCCGGCTGGGCTTACGGATATGCGCGGATTGTTTGCCGGAATCATGGCGGGGCTGTTTGCTCTCGGCATGAACGCTTCAGGGCCGCGGGTGCAGTTCAATCCGTCGCGCGCGGTGACTTTTCGAACCCTCTCGCTGTTGCTGATCGGCGGTTACTTTGCGCTGATGGTGCTGGTGACAAAATCACTGGCGCTGATCGGCGGAGATATCGCCCGGGTGAGCCAGGTCATGTTTGTGGTGCTGGCGATTGTCGGTGCGGGAATCGCGCTGCCATCGGCGCGGGTCAGGGGCTGGCTGCGGGTCATGGCGACCAAGCATCTATTCCAGCACCGTTACGATTACCGCGAGGAATGGCTGCGCTTTACCCGCACCATCGGCCACGCCGGGGCTGGCACCGCAAGCTTGCACGAACGTGCGATCAAGGCATTGGCTGACATTACCGAAAGCCCGGCAGGGTTGTTGTTGATGCCTAACGAAGAAGCGCAGCTGGAACTGACCGCGCGCTGGAACTGGCCGACGATTGCGGTGCCTGCCGCGGCGGCAGATTTTGGGTTTTCGGGCCTGATCGAACAGCACAACCTGGTGCTGGCCTTTGATGAGGCGCGCCGGGGTATCGATCATCACGGGGAACTGTCGCTGGTTCCTGCGTGGCTGATGGAAGCCGAGGACGCATGGGCGCTGGTTCCGTTGCTCCATTTCGATCGGTTGGTGGGTGCGATTGTGCTCGCGCGGCCGCGGATTGAACGCCAGCTTGACTGGGAAGATTTCGATCTGCTGCGCGTCGCGGGTCAGCAGCTCGCCAGTTATCTGGCCGAGCAGGCCGGGCAGCAGGCCTTGATGGACGCCAGCCGGTTTGATGAATTCAACCGCCGCATCGCGTTTGTGATGCACGATATCAAAAACCTCGTCAGCCAGCTTTCGCTGCTTGCATCCAATGCCGAAAAGCACGCGGATAATCCTGCGTTTCGTGCCGATATGCTGGTTACGCTGCGCAATTCGGCGGACAAGCTTTCGGCCTTGCTTGCTCGGCTGGGCCGCTATGGATCGGGGCAGGTGCACGATCTTGCGCCGATTGATCTTGCCGCGCTTGCTCGCGGCATTGCTGAACGGTTCCGCACGGTGCACCCGGTGATGCTGACCCGCGAGACGCCAGTAGAGGTGATGGGAAACCGCGAAGGTCTGGAACAAGCGCTGATTCACCTTGTCCAGAACGCGATTGATGCGAGTGAAGCGGGTGCACCGGTGTTCCTCGATGTTGCTGGAGATGGGCTGCATGGCATTATCGAAGTCGTTGATACTGGTGAAGGAATGACCCCCGAATTCGTCCGCACCGGCCTGTTCAAACCCTTCACATCGTCGAAACAGGGCGGGTTCGGTATCGGCGCGTTTGAGGCCCGCGAACTCGTCAAGGCGATGGGCGGGCGGGTTGCGGTGGAATCGCGTGAAGGGCTGGGCACGCGCTTCACCGTGACGCTGCCGATTGCCGAGGCTGCGCGGCTGCTGGCCGGGCAGGCCGCGCCTGAACCACCATCACAAGAGGTCGCCTGATGTCTGACAAGAAACCCGTTTTGCTGGTGATCGAGGACGATCCCGGCCTGCAGGCCCAGCTGAAATGGGCCTATGACGATTTCGATGTCGTGATCGCGGGTGACCGTGACAGCGCGCTCGCGGCCTTGCGCGCGGAGGCACCCGGCGTAGTCACGCTCGATCTCGGCCTCCCGCCCGATCCTGATGGCACCAGCGAAGGCTTTGCGGTGCTCGATGCGATCATGGCGCTGAAGCCCGACACCAAGGTGATCGTTGCCAGCGGCCACGGAGCGCGTGAAAGTGCGTTGGAGGCGATCGCGCGCGGAGCATATGATTTTTACCAGAAGCCGATTGATATTGCCGCGCTTGGCCTGATCGTGCGCCGCGCGTTCAACCTGCGCGCGATCGAAGAGGAAAACCGCCGTCTC
>JAHJSJ010000127.1 GCA_018830415.1 Alphaproteobacteria bacterium
GTATTTGGCGAAGGCGGTGTGCCGCCCGGTCTGGCCGAGGGCGCGGTGGTGCGGCTGCGCGCGCGTTTGATGCCGCCCTCCAGCCCGATGCTCCCCGGCAGTTATGATTTCGCCCGCGCCGCGTGGTTCAAGGGGCTGGCGGCGACGGGGACGATGATCGGCCCGCTTGAGATAATCCGCACCGCACCACAGGCGGGCGGGATTGCCAGTGTCCAGCGTCGGCTTGCCGCGCATGTCCGCACGCGGGTGGGTGGTTCGGCAGGCACGATTGCGGCGGCCTTTGCCAGCGGCGATCGCGGCAGCATCACCGAGGAAGACGAGGTGGCGATGCGCGACTCCGGGCTTACCCACCTGCTTTCGATCAGCGGGCTGCACGTGAGCGCGGTGATTGCGGCAGCCTATTTCGCGGCGCTGCGACTGTTGGCGCTGTGGCCAGCGTTGGTGCTCAGGGTGCGGCTGCCGATAGTGGCGGCGGTGGCGGGCGCGCTTGCCGGGGTGGGGTATACGCTGCTCACGGGGGCCGAGGTGCCAACGGTACGCAGCTGCGTGGCGGCGCTGCTGGTGCTGGGCGCGCTGGCGTTGGGGCGCGAGGCATTGTCGCTCAGGATGGTGGCGGTGGCGGCCGGGTTCGTGCTGTTGCTGTGGCCGGAAAGCGCCATCGGGCCGAGCTTCCAGATGAGCTTTTCCGCAGTGATCGCAATCATTGCCCTGTCGACCAGCGCACCGGCGCGCGCGTTCCTGGCCGCGCGCGAGGAACCGTGGAGCGCGCGGATCGGGCGGCGCGTGGTGATGCTGTTTGTGACCGGTGTGGTGATCGAGTTGGCGCTGATGCCGATCGTGCTGTTTCACTTTCATCGTGCCGGTTTTTATGGTGCGATGGCGAATATTTTCGCCATTCCGCTGGTGACATTCATCGCGATGCCGATGATCGCGCTGGGGTTGTTGCTTGATCTGGTCGGACTGGGGGCACCATGCTGGTGGTTGGTGCAGCAATCGCTCGAACTGCTGTTATGGATTGCCCATTTCACTGCCGATCAACCCGGTGCGATCAAGCTGATGCCGCAGCTTGGCGGGCTGGCGACAGGCCTGTTTGTGCTCGGCGGATTGTGGCTGGCGTTGTGGACGGGCCGGGCGCGGCTTTTGGGGGTTGGCCCGGTGGTGGCGGCGAGCATGCTTGCTGCAATGACCCCTATTCCCGACCTGCTGGTGGCGGGCGATGGACAGCAGGTCGGCATCATCATGACTGGCCCTGATGGGCAGCTGCACTTGCTGTCCTTGCGCGACAGCCGTTCGTCATTCGCTCGCGATAATCTGATGCAGCTTGCCGGGGTGAAGGCTGAGCCGGTGCCGCTGGCCGAGTGGCCGCAAGCGCGCTGTTCCTCGGCGTTCTGTACGGTGACGATCAACCGGGGTAGGCGCGACTGGGTGATACTGCTGGGGCGGGGGCGCACGCAAGTGGAGGAGCGCGCCTTGGCAGCCGCCTGCGCAAAGGTCGATATCGTCATTGCCGAACGGTTCTTGCCGCGATCCTGCCGCCCGCGTTGGCTCAAGGCAGATCGGCGGATGCTGGAGCGCAGCGGCGGGCTTTCGATCTATCTTGCGGAGGAACGCATCACCAGCGTGAGCGAAAGCCAGGGGCAGCATGGCTGGTGGACGGGCGCGACCGACTGGCGGGGCAAGGCGGCATCAAGCCGACCCTAAGGTACCCCAAGGGGTGGCCAAGCGAGGTCTAACGCGGGTCTGGAGCCACCCTGGAAGCCCCTCGGCGTGAAACATTATGCAGTCAAGTCACTGAAATTGCTATAATAACAGGCTACACAAAATGTTTCACGCCGGTTTTGACTTTTCCGGTCAACGCGGTCCGCGAATCCCGCATCGCTTCACCAATCAGTGATAACGCCGTAACAACCCGGCGAGCTTGCCCTGCACCTCAACCTCGTCCGCCCGGTAGAACTGCGGATCATAGGCCGCGTTGGCCGGATCGAGCCGCACCTTGCCATCTTCTTTGCGCAGATATTTGAGCGTCGCTTCCTCGCCGCGCACCAAAGCCACCACAATTTCGCCATCGCGCGCGGTATTGGTGCGCCGCACCAGCGCATAATCGCCATCGAAAATCCCGGCTTCGACCATCGAATCGCCCGATACCTCAAGCGCGTAATGTTCGCCCGGACCGAGCAGTGCGGCGGGCACGGGCAGGGTGTTGTGACCTTCGAATGCTTCGATCGGGGCGCCGGCCGCGATTCGCCCATGCAACGGCAGTTCGATCACGTCATTCGCCGCCTCAGGTGCGGCACGCGGCGCTGCCGGAGCGAGCGACACCACGTTGCCACCGAGCGCCCGCGCCGGGGTGGCATCTTCGGGCTGACGGATCACTTCGAGCGCGCGCGCGCGGTTGGGCAGGCGGCGCAGGAACCCGCGTTCTTCGAGTGCGGAAATCAAACGGTGCACGCCCGACTTGCTTTTCAAGTCGAGCGCTTCCTTCATTTCTTCGAAACTCGGCGAGATCCCAGTTTCCTCCAGCCGTTGCTGGATAAAGCGGATCAGTTCGTGCTGTTTGGCGGTCAGCATTGATCAAAACTCCCTTGGTCGCATTCACGCCCTGCCGTTGCGGCGGGTCATGCCCATCCCTTATGTGCGCCAAGAGGCACCGATTGGTGCGTTGCCTGCACGCCCCGTCCATCAATAAGGTGAACGAATAAGGAACAATTAGGCAACCATAAGAACGGAGTCAAGCGCCGCGCGCGCCAAATCCGCGCAATTCAGCCATTTTGGAGGTAATGCGCAATCAAACCGCGGCTTTCCATTCGCCCGATTTGCCGCCGGTCTTTTCGATCAGGCGCACTTCGCCGATCACCATGCCCTTATCAATCGCCTTGGCCATGTCGTAGATCGTCAGCAGCGCGATGCTGACCGCAACCATCGCTTCCATTTCGACCCCGGTGCGGCCCGTGAGCGCGGCGGTGGCAACGGCGCGGATTGCGCTTTCCTCGTAATCGAAATCGATCGTCACCGCCTCCAGCCCGAGCGGGTGGCACAGCGGGATCAGATCGCCGGTGCGTTTGGCGGCCATGATCCCGGCGATCCGCGCGGCGGACAGCACATCCCCCTTGGGCGCGTTGCCCGCGCGGATCGCTTCGAGTGCCGCTGCCGACATGGTAATGCGCCCGGCGGCGACTGCGCGGCGGCGCGTTTCCGCCTTGCCGCCAACATCGACCATCCGCGCTGCGCCGCTATCATCGAGGTGGGTGAGCCCGTTCATGCGGGCGATTGTGCGCCGAGCAGCGCGGCGGTGGCAAGCGCAATATCATCGGCCCGCATCAGGCTTTCACCCACCAGAAAGGTGCGCACGCCGCTGCGTTCGAGCCGTGCGAGATCGGCGTGGGTGTTGATCCCGCTTTCACCCACCAGCAACGCGCCTTGCGGTGCCAGCGGGGCGAGCCGTTCGGTGGTCGCAAGGCTGGTGGTGAAGGTTTTGAGGTCGCGGTTATTGACCCCGATCAGCCGCGATTTCAGCACCCGTGCTGCGCGTTCCATCTCGGCCTCATCATGCACTTCGAC
>JAHJSJ010000128.1 GCA_018830415.1 Alphaproteobacteria bacterium
AAGTGGGAACCGGTTTTCAGCACGATGCGACAACAAAGATTAGCGCGGTGCCTGCCGCAGCGTGTAATCAATCCTGATCCGCACCCATGATCCGAATTGTTCGCGCCCGCCAATCCGCGCGGGTCGGACACGGAACTGCCATGCAGCGGCCATCACCGCCCGGCCGATCTGCGACCCCGCAGGCGATTCGCCGAGCAGCACGCAATCCTCGACATAGTAATCGGGCACGGTCTTGCACGCGATCAGCGCAGCTCCCGGCCCGTTGGCGGTGGAGAGGTAGCCCGCCAGCTCGGAATCGGTTGGTTCGCGGTACCAGCGCGCGGCGTATAGCGGCTCACCATTGGGCGCAGTGCCGACGCGTTGGCTGTCGCCTGCGGTGCGCGGGTTGCCGGTATCGGCGGGGCCATAGGTGCGCCCCGGATTGATCTTGGCCGCAATGGTGGGCGATGGGCTCGGCTGCGGTTCGGGCTGCGGCGGCGCGGGCGGTGGCTCTGCGGAAGGCTGCGGGTTCAGGCTCAACGGCGACAGACGCAAAGGTTCAGGCCGGGCGACTGGCTGCACAACTTGTTGAGTTGCAGTGGTTTCGGGCTGCCGTTCTGGCGGCTGCTCAGGCTCGGGTTCAGGCGGCGCGGCGAAATCGGTCGCGGCAAATTCAGTGACGGTCTGCTTGCCATCCTCAGTACCTGCGATCCCCGCGCCGAGCGTTAACAGCAACAGCACGATCAGCGCTTCGATGGCGATAGCGATGGCCAAGCTCGCCGCCTTGCGCCGCGCTGGCCCATGCCACAACGCGCCGAACCGCACGACAAGCCCGTGCGGCTGTTCGGCCACCATTGTTGAGGGATCGTCTGAAATTGCCAATGCGCCCTTGATCGGCCAGATTGCGGGGGAATGGTCCGGCCTTGCGGTATTCCTTAACCCGTCATCAGGCGATAGGACAATGCCTCTGCAATATGGACCCGGCCCACCGTGTCTGCCCCGGCAAGATCGGCGATGGTGCGCGAAACCCGCAGCATTCTGGTGTATCCACGCGCTGACAACCGCAGTTTTTCTGCCGCTTGCAACAACAACGCCCGACCCGGCTCATCGGGCGTGGCAAAATGTTCGAGCTTGTCGCCCTCCAGTTCCGCGTTTGATCGCACGCCCCGGCTGACTTGCACAGCGCGCGCTGCTGCAACCCGGCGGGCGACCTCGGCGCTGCCCTCAGCCGGCGGAGGCAGCGCCATGTCGACTGCGCTCACCGCTGCGACATGAACGTGGAGGTCGATTCGGTCGAGCAGCGGGCCGGACAATCGCGCCTGATAATCGCCCACGCAGCGCGGATATTTGTTGCAGTTCCTAGCCGGATCACCGGCATAGCCGCAGCGGCATGGGTTCATCGCCGCCACCAGCTGCACCCGCGCCGGAAAGGTCACATGGGCATTGGCGCGCGCGACATCGACCTTGCCGGTTTCGAGCGGCTGGCGCAGCGAATCGAGCACCGGGCGCTGGAATTCGGGCAGTTCATCGAGGAACAAGATTCCCAGATGCGCCAGACTGACCTCGCCGGGGCGAACTTTCAGCCCGCCGCCGGTCAGCGCCGCCATGCTGGCCGAATGGTGCGGCGCGCGGAAGGGGCGGGCGCGGCTGATCCGCCCTGCCTCAAGCGTGCCCGCCACCGATTGCACCATTGATACTTCGAGCGCTTCACCCGGCGTAAGGTCAGGCAGGATACCGGGCAGGCACGATGCTAGCAGGCTTTTCCCTGAACCCGGCGGGCCGACCATCAGCAGATTGTGTCCGCCAGCCGCCGCGATTTCGAGTGCGCGCTTGGCGGTTTCCTGACCCTTCACCTGCTTCATGTCCGCGCTGTGGACGACATCGGTGACTTCGCCGTGCGGCGGTTCCTGCAAGACAAGGCTGCCCTTCAGATGCCCCAGCAGGCTAACCAGATCGCGCGGGGCCAGCACCGGCACCCCGCTTGCCCAGCGCGCCTCCGGGCCTTGTTCGGCAGGGCAAATCAGACCAACTCCCGCCTCGCTGGCATGCAGTGCAGCGATCAGCACGCCGGGGCTGGCAACCACCCGGCCATCAAGCGCCAATTCGCCCACCGCGATCCAGTCGCCCAGCTGTTCGGCATCGGTCACGCCCATCGCCGCCAGCAACGCCAGCGCAATCGGCAGGTCGTAATGCGACCCGTCCTTGGGCAGGTCTGCAGGCGAAAGGTTGATGGTGATCCGCTTGGGCGGCAGCGCCAGCCCCATCGCCGACAGCGCCGATTGCACCCGCTCGCGGCTTTCGCTGACCGCCTTGTCGGGCAGCCCGACCACGGTGAAACGCGGCACCCCGGGCGCAACCTGACACTGCACCTCCACGGCGCGCGCCTCCAGCCCGAGATAGGCAACTGTCCGAACCAGCGCGACCATTCAGCGACCCCATTAACCCGTTTCAGATGGGTTTGTGCAGCTTGGCGAGAGACTTGTCGAGCGCTGCGGCGCGGTTTGGCAGGGATTTTGAAAGCATATCTCTTGGCAATTCCGGAAGGCGGGCGGGCCGATGGTGGCTTGGATGACACGCGCCCTCGCTCTGATTTCTGCCATGCTGATGGCCGCGCTCGCCCTGCTGTTGCCCGGCGGCGCGGCGGTTGCGCAATCGGATTGGGGCGCTGCCCGGCTGGTGAGCACGACTAGCTGGGTCGAGGAATGGGATCCGGCGACGCAGGCGTGGGTGCGCGTGGACGATCACGCTACCGAGGTTGCTATCGCAGCTTACGAGACCACCACCACGGTTGTGGAAGCGGGCGGCGTGACCATTACCGAGACCATTACCACTGCGCCAACGCGCTTCATCGCGCAGCCGTTACGGCAGGCCGGGCAAGGCGCTGGCTTGGCGCAATTCGGCCCATTCCGCATGCTGGACGCGCGCCGTGCAGCCTTGGTGGCGAGCACTGATGCTGCCTCTCCGGCTGCATTTGCAGCGATGCTGGCGGCGTATCCGGGGTTGGAAGTGATCGATTTTGTCGATGCGCCGGGCACCAATAATGATCTCGCCAACCTCGAACTTGGCCGGGCGATCCGTGCGGCGGGGCTGGCCACCCATGTGCCTGACGGCGGATCAGCGCGGTCGGGTGCGGTCGAGCTGTTCCTTGCCGGAAACACGCGTACGATCGCGCCCGGCGCGCTGTTTGCGGTGCATTCATGGCGCGATGAACGCGGGCGCGAACCCACCGATTTTGCGCCCGATGCGCCGGAAAATCGGCTCTATCTCGATTACTATGCCGAAATGGGGATGAGCGCGGATGACGCGCGGGCATTTTACGCGATGACCAATTCGGTGCCGCATGCGGACGCATTGTGGCTGGGAGCCACCGATATGGCGCACTGGATCGCCCCACGCGACCCTTCGACCCGCGTGCTTCCGCCGCAACTTGAACCCTTGCTGCGCCGTGCGCTGGCCCGTTCTGGCAGGGCGCTGGTTGATGCGGCGCGGATGGGGTGGGCGGCGCCGGCCAAACCTCAGGCAATGCCCGGGTTCGCCTATGCCGATATTGGCCCGAAGAACTTGGCCGTGATAGACGCGCCCTTGCTTGACTCATGGCTGGCTTTCCCATAAGCGCCCGCGCCTGATCTTGGTCGTGGATTGCGGCTGTGAACGGTGCGTGTGCGAGATGCCTCTCGTCAGGGTGCCGATAATTTTTCGAGGATGATATGAAGCGGACTTTCCAACCCAGCAATCTCGTGCGCGCCCGTCGCCACGGTTTCTTCGCACGCAAGGCGACCCCCGGTGGTCGCAAGGTGTTGCGTGCCCGCCGCAACCGCGGCCGCAAAAAGCTTTGCGCGTAATTTTCTGGCGCCCTCAGGCGCCGGGCGCGGGCCATCCGGCCCGCTTGGCTTTCGCGGCATAAGCCGCGGCGGGCAGTCGCCCTTGCGGGCTCCCATTGGGAGCCCGTTTGTCATATGGTGGCCCCTGTGATCCCCGTTGTGATCTCCGTCCTCACCAAGCGCGCCGATTTTCTCAGCGCCAACGCTGGCACCCGCAATGCGCGCGCGGGGTTTGTGTTGCTCACCCGGCCCAATGGTGGGAAGGGCATTCGCTTTGGCATTACCGTGACCAAGAAAATCGGCAATGCCGTGGTGCGCAACCGGATGAAGCGGCGGTTCCGCGAATTGCTGCGCGCCGCCTTGCCCACGCAGGGCCTGCCCGATCACGACCACGTGCTGATCGGCCGCGCGGGCGGAGTGGAGCGCGATTTTGCGCTGATGGCCGAAGAACTGACCAAGGCGCTTGACCGTGCGCGTGAAGGCAAGGGCGATCCGGCTGGCGGTCGTCGCCCAAGAAAAGGGAATCGCAAGCGATGAAACACATCCTCATCCTGATCGCGCGGCTGTGGCAAATCGGCCCGTCGCGCATTCTGCCGCCAACCTGTCGTTATTCCCCATCGTGCAGCCAGTACGCGATCGAAGCGATCGGCAAATATGGCGCGTTCAAGGGTGGATGGATGACGACGAAGCGGCTATTGCGCTGCCAACCATGGGGTGGGTGCGGGCATGATCCGGTTCCTTGAGGACTGGAAAGCGCACTGCCTTAACCCCATAATACACCTTGTTTCGCATTCTTTCAGGGCATCATCTTGGACAACCAGCGCAATCTTCTGCTCGCCGTCGTGCTTTCGGGCCTGCTCATTCTCGGGTGGGACGTCGGGATGCGGTATTTCTATCCCGAAGCTGCGCAGACCGCCTCCATCACCGATTCTGGCAGTCCGGCGCAGGCTGGCGCGGCTGCAGCAACGGGGGACATTGGTGCCGACGCCACGCTCGCGCAGAAAGTAACCCTCAAGGGTGCGCTCGCCAGCCCTGACCGGGTGATGATCGATACCCCGCGCGTTGCCGGTTCGATCAACCTTATTGGTGCGCGGATCGATGACATCGTGCTCAAGGATTACCGCGAGACGGTGAAAAAGGATTCCGGCCCCGTGCGCCTGTTCGCGCCCGAAGGCACGCCGGGTCAGTATTTCGCTGAGTTCGGCTTCGTCACCGGAGGGCAGCGTCAACCTTCCACCGCGCTCTGGCAGGCGGACGGGGCAAAGCTTACGCCCGAAACACCGGTCACGCTGACCCGCACCGATGCCGCCGGAGTGACCTACACCATCCGCTTCGCGATTGACGCCGATTACATGATTACCGCCGATCAGACGGCGACCAACGCCAGCGCTGCGGCGGCGATTATCCAGCCGTTCGCGCTGATCAAGCGCACCAGCACGAATGCAACGCCCGATCAGTTTGTGGCCCATTCCGGCCCGGTGGGCGTGTTTGGCGGGACGCTGTGGGATCCGCATTCCTATGCTGAGTTGGCCGAGCTCGGCGGTGAGAAGCCCGAGGGCGCGGCCAGCTGGCTCGGCTTTACCGATCAATACTGGCTTGGCGCTCTGGTACCCGGAAAAGGCGAAACCGACAGCGTCGGCTTCCGTGCGCTGGGCGGTGAACTGTTCCGTTCCGACCTGCTCTATGCCGCCAAGACTGTCCCCGCAGGCGGCAAGCTGACGCAATCAACCCGTCTTTACGCAGGTGCCAAGGACAGCCTGATCCTCGACAAGTATCAGGACAGCGGCATCACCTATTTCGGCAAAGCGATCAGCTGGGGCTGGTTCGAGATCTTCGAAAAGCCGATCCTCTGGCTGCTGCGCACATTGAACGGCCTCGTCGGCAATTTCGGCGTGGCGATTATCCTGCTGACGGTGATCATCCGCGGGCTGATGTTCCCGATCGCGCAAAAAGGCTTTGCCTCGATGGCGGGGATGAAGGCCGTTCAGCCCAAGATGAAAGAGATTCAGGAACGCTTCAAGGACGACAAGCAGCGCCAGCAGCAGGAAATCATGAAGCTGTACAAGGACGAGAAGGTCAATCCTTTGTCCGGCTGTCTGCCGATGCTGATCCAGATTCCGGTGTTCTTCGCGCTTTACAAGGTGTTGGTGCTGGCGATCGAGATGCGGCACGAACCTTTCACCTTGTGGATCAAGGATCTTTCGGTGCCCGATCCGGCGCATATCCTCAACCTGTTCGGGCTGCTGCCCTATGATGTGCCGGGCTTCCTGGCGATTGGGCCTTTGGCGGTGCTGCTGGGCATCACCATGTGGCTGACCTTCCGGCTCAACCCGACCGCGATGGACCCGGTGCAGAAGCAGATGTTTGCGATCATGCCGTGGGTGTTGATGTTCGTGATGGCACCGTTTGCGGCGGGCCTGCTGCTTTACTGGGTGACGTCAAACATCCTTACTGTGGCACAGCAAAGCTATCTTTATTCCAAGCACCCGCAGCTCAAAGCCGCGAGCGCGAAGGAAAAAGAAGCCGCCGATCGCAAGAAATCGGCTGAGGGATAGCGCGTGACCGTGCACGACGAATCCGAACAGACCGCGCGCGAGGAAGCGGCCAGCAAGCTCTTTTCGGGGCCGGTCGATTTTCTGCTGTCCGCGCCGCAGCTGCAATTCCTGCCCGATCCGGTGGTGCCCGAAATCGCGTTTTGCGGGCGCAGCAATGTTGGGAAATCATCGCTGCTCAACGCACTCACCGGACGGCGGGCGATTGCGCGCGCTTCGGTGACGCCGGGGCGCACCCAGGAATTGAACTTTTTCGATGTCGGGCGGCCCGAAGAAGGCGACCCGCTGCCGCTGTTCCGGCTGGTCGACATGCCCGGCTATGGCTTTGCCAAGGCACCGGTGAAGGTCGTGGGCAAGTGGAAAACGCTGGTCAAAAGCTACCTGCGCGGGCGGGCGGTGCTGGCGCGCACATTGGTGCTGGTCGATAGCCGCCACGGGCTGAAACACACCGATCGCGACATGATGACGATGCTGGATGAAGCCGCTGCCAGTTACCGCGTGGTGCTGACCAAGGCCGACAAGATCAAGGCAAGCGAGCTGGAAGCAGTCGCCAATCGCACTGCTGACGAGATCAGAAAACACGTCGCCGCCTATCCCGAACTGCACATAACCAGCGCCGAAAAGGGTATGGGGATCGCGGCGCTGCGTGCCGCCGTTGTCAGCGATGCCTTGGGTGAAGACTGGGCGGGATAGGCTGCCTGCGGCCAAAGCGAACATCGAAGCGCACCGGACCGAAGGCTGAGAGTGACCGGCTGACGCCTGTAGGATCATGCGGAGGGGCTGAAGCCAAGCGGATCACGGAACTGACCACCTGAGATATCGAGCGCTTCGTCCGCGATGTCGAACAGGGAAAGTCGCGTAAGGACCAGAAACTCGGTCACCGTAAACGTATCGTCGTGCGCGGCGGACCTGGTGTGGCACGCAAGGCCTTTCGCGACCTCTCCGCCATGTACAGCTTCGCTGTCCGCCGCGGACTGGTCGGCACCAACCCATGCGAGAAAGCAGTCGTCAGGAGGACAGATGGGCAGCCGCCTTCAGCGACGAACAACATTGAATAGCACTGGTTCGGGTGTGCCGAGCATTGCATATGCATTGTCGCGGGGTGTATGCACCTCTTCTATTCCGTCCGCACTCCCGATATATTGCAACAGGTTACGCATTCCATGCCCAAAGCCAAGATGCCCGCCAACCTGACCATGGCCGATATTGCCCGATTGGCGGGCGTTTCCCCGATCACGGTTTCGCGCGCACTTGCTGGCAGCGCCGCAGTGCGCGACGAAACACGCAAGAAGATTGTTCGCATCGCCGAGGAGGCTGGGTACCGTCTCAACCAAGCAGCGCGGAACCTGCGCCACCAGCGCAGCAATACGATTGCAGTCGTGGTCGAAATGACCCCATCAAGTACTCGCCCGATGAGCGAACCATATCCGCTGGCGTTGCTCGGTGGGATTGTCCAGGAATTGTCGAGCGCGAATTTTACGCTCAGCTTGTCGACGCTCGCCACCTTTGCCGCGGCTCCTGGGGCGGTCGACGGAATCATTTTGCTCGGCCAGGGAATGCATAATGATGCGGTGGCCGATATCGAAAGATTGGGTCTTCCGCTGGTGGTCTGGGGCGCGGTCAGACCCGACAGCCGTCATGTGGTTGTAGGGAGTGACAATCGAGATGGCGGAGTTCTGGCCGCAGACAGGATGGAGCTTTTGGGGCGCAAGCGGCTGGTTTTCCTAGGGGATACCGAACATGCCGAAGTCGCTGACCGGCATGAGGGTTTCACATCAAGGTTGCTAGACAATGGAGCGACGCTGCTGGGCACTGTTCCTTGCGAATTCAGCTTTGTCGCCGGCCATGATGCGATGCAGGAACTGTTGAACCAGCATGGCAACCAGATCGATGGTGTGTTCGCCAGCAATGATGCCATCGCCATGGGCGCGATCCGCGCCCTTGCTGAAGAAGGCCGGCGCATTCCGCGAGATGTGGCAGTGATTGGCTTCGACGATTCACAAAGCGCCTCGTTTTTCGTCCCCGCGCTTACAACGGTACGTCAGCACTGGAATGAGGGCGGCAGGTTGCTGGCGCGTAAGGCGCTCGCCGCGATTCAAGGTGAACATGCCGAATCAGAAGAAATGCCAGTGGAACTTATCGTAAGATCGAGCTGAATCGACCGAGTGAAACACTCACCTATCCGCTAGCCTTAAAGCGCCGACAGTACCTTTTCCGGCTAATCGCTTGGGAGTTATGATATCCATAGCATAAAAATGACATCGATATCTTGACATCGATACCATAATGCGTTCATGTCGTCCGCATAGAAGTGCCGATGGATGGTTTTTGCCATGCAAACGGCCCTGCGGAAACGCGTTATGGAGAGGGCATTGTTGGATAAGGCGCGCATTCCTGCGGCAGATGCTGACGTCTGGCATCTTTGCCAGACGGGCTTCGATGTGTTGGAGGAGTCCTCTCGGGCAAGCGTATTCGCACTCGCTAATGGTGTTCTCGGCGTGCGCGGCGGCCTCGACGAGCTAGCGGGGGATCATGCAGCGATCCTTTCCGATGCTCACATCGCCAACCCGATCCATTATCATGAAAGCTTCACCGGGTTCGCTACCAGTTCGGACATGCGCTTTGCGGCACCTAGTCCGGTTCAAATCGCGCTGGAAATCGATGGCAAGCCCTTCGTTCCGGGTGGGGATGCCCCGCTCGCATTCGAGCGGAAGCTCGGCCTCGTCGATGGGATTCTTCACCGCACAACCAGCTGGCGTATTGATCAGGATCGCATCCTCCATCTCACTGTCTTGCGTCTCGTCGCGCCCGGAGCCGGTGCGCATTGCGCCAGTCAGATCGGGCTGCAGGTAACTGGCGGAAGCGCGGATATCTCGCTCAGCTTTCCACTCGAATGCCAAGAGCTCGACCCGTCTGGGGTTGATGATCCCAGGTTCAATCGCGCCACGCCGCTCCGCCGCATCAGTCTGGACGAGAGTGGGGTTGAGGCCTGTTTTCGCGCCGGCGATGGCGCGCAGGCCGTCGATTTGGCAATGGTGCAGGCGATCGACGTCGACCCCGCTGCAGGCAAACTTATCCTTGATGATGGCCGCGCCACTGCACGGTTCTCTCTGGACGATGGTGCCGCAGGAATGGTGGAGCGGCATGTCCACTATGCCTTCGGAGCCGATGGCCCGGACAGGGCACGAGAGCTTCTCCAGCACAACCGCACGATGGGCTGGGGCGGGCTGGCAGAGGCAGCGCAAGCGGAATTGGCGCGGTTCTGGGCAGGTGCCGCCATCGCAATTTCGGGTGACAGTGGAATGGAACGGGCAATCCGCCTGGCGATGTTCCATCTCTACCAATCTGCCAGCCGCGACAACCGGCACTCGATCGCCGCCAAGGGCCTGACCGGCGAAGGCTACGAAGGGCACTATTTCTGGGACACGGAAGTGTTCGTCTTGCCAGCGCTGGCCTTTCTCGCGCCCGAACTTGCTGCGCCAATCCTGCGCTACCGCATTGGCACGCTCGACAATGCCAGACGCAATGCGCGCCAGATGGGTCACGCCAGTGGAGCGCTCTATCCCTGGCGCACGATTGGAGGGGATGAGTGTTCAGCACATTATCCCACCGGGGCCGCGCAATACCACATCAATGCCGATATCGCCTATGCGCTGAACCTCTATCGCGAGGCTACTGGTGATGCGCACCTGGTGCGCGATGCAGCGCCGATGCTGTTCGAAACCGCGCGCATTTGGCTGGAAATCGGGCATTTCAATGCGCGCCGAGGGGGTGCCTTTACAATCCATGGCGTAACGGGGCCGGATGAATACACCGGTCTGGTCGACAATGATTATTACACCAATGC
Organism: Alphaproteobacteria bacterium; assembly: GCA_018830415.1. Lineage (GTDB taxonomy): Bacteria > Pseudomonadota > Alphaproteobacteria > Sphingomonadales > Sphingomonadaceae > Erythrobacter. The sequence continues at coordinate 10,200 of JAHJSJ010000128.1, forward strand.
CATGGCTGCGCGGCATTTGGCGTTTGCAGCAACGCTGGCCAGCGAAATGGAGCAGGAGGACCCCGGGCATTTTCGCGCCCTGGCAGAAGAACTTTCGCTAACACCGCGCGAAGTCGAGCAATGGCGCGCTGCCTCGGCGGCGATGTGGCTGCCCGTTGACGACAAGCTGGGAATCCATCCGCAAGACGACAGTTTCCTCGACAAACCTGTCTTTCCCTTCGCTGATCTTCCGCGTGATCGCTTTCCGCTTTTGCTTCACCACCACCCCCTGCAGTTGTTCCGGCATCAATTGTGCAAGCAGGGCGATGTGGTGCAGGCCATGCATCTGGCGGGCGAAGACGTGCCGCTTACGGCCAAGCGTCGAGACCTTGCGTTTTATACCCCGCTGACCACGCATGATTCCACGCTGTCAGCCACTGCATTTGCCACCGTTTCAGCGGAAACGGGCCAAGAGGCGCAGGCGCTCGATTATCATCACGAGACTGCATATGTCGATCTCGAGAACCGGCACGGCAACACGCATCACGGCCTGCACATGGCAGCAATGGCCGGTAGCTGGCTGGTTCTTGCGATGGGCTGGGGTGGAATGCGGATCGTCAAGGGGCGGTTACACTTCCGTCCAACTTGCCCAGACGGCTGGGGATCGTACAGCTTTCGGTTGCGCTGGCGCGGCGCGCTTTTGGAAATCAATGTCAGCGCCGACAAAACCATTTATCGGCTCATCTCTGGTGATCTGCCGCTGATCCTCGATCATGGCCGCGAAGTGGTGCCGAGCGCCGCTGGAACAGTTCTGCTCCGCCCGATGTTTGATGCCGTGATTTTCGATCTCGACGGGGTTCTGACTGATACGGCGCAAGCGCACTTCAAAGCATGGAAGCGGCTGTGTGACGAAGAAGGCCTGCCCTTCGACGAGCACTTCAATGAGAACCTCAAAGGCGTCGATCGTCCAGCATCGCTGGCGTTGATCCTCGAAGCGGCCGGCGTCGCGGCGGATGCAGCGACACGCGAAGAAATGATGACGCGCAAGAATAAATATTACCGCGAAGCGATTGCCCATTATGGCCCGGACGATCTGTTCCCGGGCGCGCGCGAATTGCTTACCGATTGCCTCGCCGCAGGCCTCAAAATCGGCCTTGCATCGGCCAGCCGCAATGCCCGCGACGTGGTCCGGGCGCTGGGCATAGAAAACCTGTTCGACACGATCACCGATGCAGGAACGATCAAGCGCGGCAAACCCGATCCGGAAATCTTCCTCGCTACCGCACAAGAGCTCGGCTGCGATCCGTCGCGCTGCGTCGGGGTGGAAGATGCCGTCGCAGGAATCACTGCGATCAAGGGTGCCGGAATGCGGGCTATTGGAGTCGGTAGCCCCCACGCACTGGCAGCAGCCGATAGCGTCGTTTCCGAAATTTCTGCGCTTGATGTCGCGGTACTGACCACAACCCTTCCCCCTGAAGAACGTGACCAATTGAAGCTGGAGAAATGAGATGAGCTATAAGACAAAATGGCTGGCTTCGGCAGCCGCAATTACTTTCCTGTTTCCTGCTGTAGCACAGGCGCAAAACGCCGATACTGCGACCGGAGACGAAACAGCCGAGACTGAGTATTCCGGTGAAATTGTCGTCACCGCGCGACCCGGCGGTTCCGGTCAACGCAAGCAGGACGCAGCTTTTGCGATCAGTTCGATCGACAGCGCCGCGATGGACCAGATCGCCCCTAACAGTACCGCCGATCTTCTCTCTGTTGTGCCGGGCGTATGGTCAGAAAGTTCGGGCGGGCAAAACGGCGCGAACATCTTCGTGCGCGGCTTCCCAGGTGGCGGAGACGCTGAATTCGTGACTTTCCAGTACCAAGGCTCGCCAGCCTTCCCGCCGCCAACGCTTTCCTTCCTGGAAAATTCGCAGCTGTTCCGGATCGATGAAACCGTTTCGCGGATCGAAGCGGTGCGCGGTGGCCCGGCGCAGGTTTTCTCGAATGGGCAGGTTGGCCTTACCGCCAATATAATTCCCGTAACCGGCGGGCCGGACTTCGAAGGCTTGATCAAGGCGGGCGTAACCGATTTTGGTGACAAGCGCTTCGATGCAGTGATCAGCGGGCCGCTCGGCCCTGATACCGGCTTCATGGTCGGCGGTTATTACCATTCGGGCGACGGGATTCGCGATGCGGGCTTTACCGCTGAGGAAGGCGGCCAGATCAGCGCCAACGTTACGCATGATTTTGGCGATGGCAACATCACCGTCTGGGGCCGCTATCTCAATGATCAAGGGGCATGGCTCTTACCAATTCCGATCATCCAGAACGCTGACGGCAGCCTTGCGGATTTCCCTGGATTCAAACGCGGGACGGGCACTTTCAATAGCCCCGAAACACGCCTGACCATTCCCAATGACGGGGTGACGATCGATCAGTCGGAAGGTCGCGGAGCCAATCTGGTCAATTTTGGTTTCGATCTCGATTATTCGCTGTCGGATACCATCTCATTGTTTTCCAAGACCAGCTACCTTAACGGTTCGGCCGACACGCGCGGGCTGGTTCCCGCAGGCGCGCCGACGAGCGTTGCGGAGATCGCCTCGCGTTCGGGCGCAGGTGTTGGTAGCGTAACCTTTGTCAATGGCGGCGGGGCATTTGACCAAAGTAATGCCGTTATCGAAGTGGGCGCGTGGCGGGTCGACAAGGACCTAGAAGCCTTTACGACCGAGAACGGTCTGAACTTTGAGTTCGGCTCGCATACGCTGACTGCTGGGGTCTATTACGCCTCCTTCTCCTCACGCGATCGCTGGAACCTGGGCAACTTCCTGCTGCTCGAAGCGGTTAGCAATCCGCGCGTTCTCAACATGACGCTTGACGACGGCCGCCCGGTGACACGCAACGGCTTCACGCGCGGCTCCTTCTTCAATGTCAATGCCGATTACGATGGTGAGGACGTGGCAGCCTACCTTTCGGACGAATGGCAGGTCAACGATCAGTTGCGGCTCGATGCGGGCATCCGCTGGCACCGCCACGAGGTGACCGGCAGCCTTGAAAACAACGATTTCGGCGTCGATACCGATGGCGATCCCGATACGTTGTTCAATAATGGCGATGCGGTGCTCAACGGCACCTTCTCGAACATCCAGTTCTCGAAAAGCAAGGTCTCTTGGACTGCAGGCGCGAATTACGCCTTTACCGATGATGTCGGCGCATTCCTGCGTTACAGCCGGGGCAACAGCTTCCCGCAGTTCGACCAGCTTCGCGATGGGCTGCGGCTGGTGCAGGAAATCGACACTATCGAGGGCGGGCTAAAGATCAGCAAACCGGTTTACAGCCTGTTTGCAACGGTGTTCTATAATGATTTCAGTGGCATCCAAAACACCCAAATCGTCAACGGCGCACCGATCCCCAATGTCGGGTCGGCCAGTGCCATCGGGGTCGAAGTGGAAGGCGAGTTGCGACCCATTGAAGGGCTGAGTCTGGGTGGCAACCTTACCTATCTCAACGCGGAATATGACAATTTCTTTGCGCTGGGTGGTACGGTCGATGCCTCGGGCAATCAGCTGGAACGGCAACCCGAATGGCAGGCACGCGGACGTGCGGCCTATACGGCACAACTGGGCAGTATCGAAGCGACGCTATTCGGATCGGCGCAATGGGTTGACTCGCGCTTTTCGGACAATCTCAACACCCAGGTCCTGCCGTCTTATACCAAGGTCGATGCCGGCATCTCGGCGGTGGTCAATGATAGGCTGACGCTTATGGTTACGGCTGACAACCTTCTGGATTCGCATGGAATCACCGAAGGTAATCCGCGCGTGATCGGTTCGCAGGGCGTAGGCCCAATCCTCGCACGGCCGATCCTCGGCCAGTCATTTACCTTCAGCGCACAGTTCAATTTCTGATCAGTACGCTGATAATTCCCGAAAGCTTCTTGCGTTCGGGTCGCATCCACCAGGGGGGCTTGGTTCCCCCTGGTGGATTTGCATACCTCAAACTGAGGAAGGACAAGCGATGCCGGCCAGCCGTACCCGCGTGATCGTTGCGATCATACTGGCTTACATGCTTTTCGCAGTGCTGCTCAACAGCGTAGGGACTGTGATTCTGCAGTCGATCGCCTCGCTCGGCCAAACCAAATCAAGCGCCGCGATACTCGAGGCGTTCAAAGATCTGCCGATTGCGCTTGTCAGCTTCCTGGTGGCCTCGTTCCTTCCGCGTTTTGGATTGCGCAACAGTATGGCTTTGGCATCTGCCATGGTTTGCATGGCCTGCATTGCTATGCCGCTACTCCCATCGTTCGCCACTACCAAGCTGCTGTTCGCAGTCACCGGGGCGAGTTTCGCGCTGATCAAGGTTTCGGCCTATGCCATGGTCGGGCTAGTGGCGCGCGATAAGGCTGATCACGCAAGCCTGATCAGCACAATCGAAGGTTTGTTCATGGTTGGCGTCCTGTCTGGATACTGGCTGTTTGGAGCCTTCATTGACAGCACGTCTCCTGCGAGTCTGCGCTGGCTGAATGTCTATTGGTTACTCGCTCTTGCCGCTGCGGCGGTCGCAATAGTCGTCCGCACAACCCCGCTGGATGAAAGCGCCGCGCGCCCGATGAACGATGCGCCCAGCCAAGATTTCACCGCCATTTTCACGCTGGCGTTGCAACCTTTGGTGCTGGCATTTCTGCTGTCAGCTTTCCTCTATGTTGTTGTGGAGCAGGCGATTGGCACATGGTTGCCAACATTCAACAATGAAGTGCTGCACATGCCCCAGGCGATGAGTGTGATGGCCGCCAGTCTCTTTGCAGCAGCCATCGCGGCGGGGCGACTCGGTGCAGGATTCGTGCTGCGCCGGGTGTCTTGGTACAAGGTCATTTTATTCTGCATCGCAATGATGGCGCTGCTGGTTTTGCTCACCTTGCCGCTGACGCGTGACCTGGTGCCTGATCCGCAAATGACTTGGCCGAATGCGCCAATTGCGGCCTTTATTCTCCCGCTAGTGGGACTATTTCTTGCGCCGATTTATCCCGTCATCAATTCACGGGTTCTATCAGCTCTACCACCGCCGGACCATGCAGTGATGACCGGGCTGATCGTGGTCTTTTCGGCATTGGGCGGAACCACGGGATCATACATCACTGGGCAAGTGTTCGCCGCCCTTGGCGGGCAGGTTGCCTTCTACCTTTCGCTAGTGCCGATGGCCTTGCTGCTTTTAGCGGTATCGCTGTTCAAGCGACTGGGCGGGCGTCAGCAGTTGGCCGCAAAAGGCTAGGGTTTTGTCGGGCTGCTTTCATGTGTTAGGGTGCATTTTCGTGTCAGAAAAAGCGATGGCGGGCTGATATGAGAGGGGGCGACAAGGCAATTTGTACTTTGCTGAATCGCCAGCCTTGCATCGCCACAATGCTACGCT
>JAHJSJ010000129.1 GCA_018830415.1 Alphaproteobacteria bacterium
CCGGTGCCGTGATAGCCCTGCACCATCACCCGGCGATTATGCGCAAAGCCCGCAAGGATCGCCAGCGTGGTATCGGGATCGAACACATAGGAATCGTCAATTTCGGGCACGTGCTCGCTCAGATGCGAGAAGGCGGGCACCTGCCAATCGACATCGATACCGAACGTCTCGCGGACGTTGACGGTGGTATCGGGCTGAGCCGGAAGGGCGGTATCGCCGGTGACATTGTTCTTGGAATGTGCAGTCATCGTGCCGTCCGGTTAGAACGCATGGGCGCGGCCTGCAAGCGGTGGTTTGCCAATAAGGGCTGGCAATTTGGGTGAGCGCGTTTCCCTCCGCAACGCTTCACGCCTATAACGGACGCCATGCCCGATCCGGTCGAATCGCTGCGTTTGAAACTGGTGTCGCAAGTGCGCGGGGTGTTTCACGATGTGAGCAAGGGGCACACGCCAACCCCGCCTTCGGACGAGGCGCTGTTTGCCTGCGATACCCCGATCCGGCTGGTGCACGCCGATATCGTCGGGATGATGACCGGCGGGGTGCGGGCACTGCTGCTGCAAATGCTCCACCCCCACGCGCTGCAAGGGGTGCTGGATCATTCCAATTTCCGCGAGGATATGCACGGGCGGCTGCAACGCACCGCGCGGTTCATCGCGATCACCACCTTTGGCCACCGCGATGATGCGATCAAGGCGATCGACCGCGTGAACCGCATCCACGCGAAAGTGGGTGGCACCCTGCCCGATGGTTCGACCTATCAGGCGGCCAATCCGCGCACGCTGGCATGGGTGCATGTGACCGAGGCGCAAAGCTTCCTCGCCGGATACCTGAGGCACGTCCGCCCCGATATGCCCGGCGCAGAGCAGGACGAATATTACCGCCAGTTCGCCGTGATCGCCCGCGCGCTGGGGGCCGATCCCGTGCCCGAAACCCGCGCCGAGGCCGAGGCGATTTTCCGCGAATTGCGCCATGATCTTGGCGCGTCTCCCGCCGCGCGCGAGGTGGCGCAGCTTGTCCTGACCCAGCGCCCCAAAGGCACGCCGCTCGCCGTGCAGACGGTGATGACTGCGGATGCCGTGGCGATGCTGCCCGATTGGGCGCGCACCATGTTGCGGCTGCAACGCCCCATGCTGACCGCGCTGCCCGCGCGGGCCGCCACATGGGGTATGGGCCGCACCTTGCGCTGGGCGTTCCGTCAGGGTTGAACCGGCGCCGAGGGGCGCCGCAGGGAGGAAAGAAAGACATGACTTACATCGATGGTTTCGTGATTGCCGTGCCAAAAGCCAACCGCCAGAAGTTCATCGACCACGCTGAACACGCCGATCCGATCTTCGTCGAGATGGGCGCGATCCGCGTGATCGAATGCTGGGCCGATGATGTGCCCGCAGGCGAGCACACCGATTTCCGCAAGGCGGTGAAGGCGGCCGAGGACGAGGATGTCGTGTTCAGCTGGATCGAATGGCCCGACAAGGCAACGCGCGATGCCGGGATGGCCAAAATGATGGCACCCGATTTTGTCGACCCGCGCATGGACCCGGTGACCAATCCGATGCCGTTCGATGGCAAGCGCATGATCTTTGGCGGGTTTGTCCCCGTGGTTGCATTGGGGAAATAATATGGCTGAACTCCCATCGCCATGAGCGGCGGGCAGTTGTCATGGCCTGCGCGCTAAGCCAACGCCGCGCTTTTCCTGAGCACCTGATAGGCTTCGACCACTGCGGTCAGGCGCGCTTCGTGCCGCCGGTCGCCGCCGTTGCGGTCGGGGTGGTAACGCCGCACCAGTTCGGAATAACGCCGCCGCAGCCGGGCGGCGTCGGTGTCGCTGCCCAGCCCCAGCACCTCCAGCGCCTGCGCTTCTTCACGCGAGAAGCGGCCTGACGCGGCCATCTGCCCTTCGCGTTCAGCCCGGCTGCGGATGCCTCGTGCGCGCGCCGCGATGGCGTCGAGCGGATCGGCATAATCCGCCCAGCGCGGCACGCCGTCCACCCCCGCATCGGGGCGAAAGGTGCGCGATTCGGTGCGCCACCCGGCAATCGGTGATTGCGCGGCGATGATTTCTTCCGCGCTCATGCCGTCAAACCAGTCATATCCCGCGTTGAATTCGCGCACATGATCAAGGCAGAACCAGCGCCATTCGCCCGGCCCGTCAAAGCCATTGGGGCGGCGGCCGGGTGCGCGAAATTCGCCCGCCTCGCGGCAAGCAGGCGCTTCGCATCGCGATTGCGCGCTCTCGACCCGGCCATGAAACCGCGATGAAGGTTTGGGGCGTGACGACATAGGGCTTGAGAATGGCGATCCTGCCCCCAAGTTCCAAGCCATAATCGCGCCGCCATGCCTGCAAAAAAGGAAAGCCTTGATGACCGGAACCGTTGCCGACGAAATGCACACCTTGCTGACCGAGGCATTTGCCCCGACACGGCTCGCCATCATCAATGACAGTGCCAAGCACAGCGGGCACATGGGCGACGATGGTTCGGGCGAATCGCATTTCACCATCGAGATTGACGCGGCGGCGTTTGCCCCGATGAACCGCCTTGCCCGCCAGCGCGCGGTGATTGCGGCATTGGGCGATATCGTTGGCGGGCGGGTTCATGCGGTGGCGATCAAGGCGGGCGTGCCGGCCGAATGAGCGCGGGCCCGGTATTGCGCCTGCGCCGCGCGGCGCGGCTGATCGTGCTTGATGCGCATGGCCGCGCGCTGATGTTCCGTTATGACGTGCCGGGTCGCCCGCCCTTCTGGGTGACGGCAGGCGGCGAGTGCGAGCCGGGCGAAAGTTTCGAGGATGCCGCGAGGCGCGAATTGTTCGAGGAAACCGGCTTCACCGCCGATCCCGGCCCGCAAATCGCACAAATGACGCCCGAATTCATCACGGTTCAGGGCGAGCCGGTGCAGGCGGATGAACGCTTTTTTCTGGTGCGCGTGGCCGAAGCGCGGATCGACACCAGCCGCCACACCGCGACCGAACAGGCGATGATGACCCAGCACCGCTGGTTCACCCGCGAAGAGCTTGCCCACTGGCCCGAAGCGGTGTTTCCTGCCAATATCATCGCCATGATCGAGCAGGAGCAACACCCATGATCACGCCCATATTCACGCAGACAATCACCCCCGTCACTCATGATCTGGGTGCGTTTGAGGTGCGACGCGTGCTGCCTTCGCGCGCGCGCTCGATGGTGGGGCCGTTCATCTTTGTCGATCAGTTCGGCCCGGCCAATCTGACCGGCGACGGCATGAATGTGCGCCCGCATCCGCATATCAACCTGGCCACGGTGACATGGCTGTTCGACGGTGCGATTGACCACCGTGACAGCCTTGGCAGTTTTGCCACGATCCGCCCCGGGCAGGTCAACCTGATGACCGCAGGGCGCGGGATCGTGCATTCCGAACGCAGCCCCAAGGCGGAATTGGCGACCAATCCTGGGATGTTCGGCATGCAGACATGGCTCGCCCTGCCGGACGGGCGTGAGGAGATCGACCCGGCGTTCGAGGCCGTGACCGATCTCCCCGTGGTTGCCGATAATGGTGCCAAGGCATGGGTCATCATGGGCGAATTGTGGGGCGCGCGTGCCCCCACCACCACCCACGCCGCGACGATCTATGCCGAGATTGTGCTGGAGCCCGGCGGATCGATCCCGCTGGATGCGGATGCCGATGAACGCGCGGTGATGCTGGTGAGCGGCGATGCCAGTGTCGATGGCGTCGCGCTTGAACGATACCAGTTGGCCGTGCTCGCACCGGGCGCGGCGATGCGGTTGGCCAGCGATAACGGCGGGCGGGTGATGCTGCTCGGCGGTGAGGCTTTCGCCACCAAGCGTCACGTCTTCTGGAACTTCGTCAGCTCTGATCGCGAACGGATCAATCAGGCCAAGGACGATTGGCGCGCGGGCCGTTTTCCAAAGGTGTCGGGCGACGAAGACGAATTTATCCCCTTGCCCGAAAAGCCCAACACCGTCAGCTATCCCTGAACGCATATTCGGGAGAGATCTGGCATGGATTATTCGGGCAAGGTGGCGTGGATCACCGGGGCATCATCGGGGATCGGCGCGGCGCTGGCGCGCGAAGTGGCGGCGCGCGGCGCGCATGTGGTGCTGTCGGGCCGCGATGAAGCACGGCTGACCGAGGTTGCGGCGGATTGCGGTGAAAGCCTGCTGCTGCCCTTCGATGTGCGCGACGATGCCGCGCTGGCCGATGCCACAGCAAAAGCCATCGCGTGGAAAGGCGGGGTCGACATCGCCTTTGCCAATGCCGGCGTTTCCCAACGCAGCCGCGCATTGAACACCGATATGCAGGTTTATCGTGACATCATCGCGATTGATCTGACCGCGCAGATTGCCTTTTCCCAAGGGTTGATCGGCCACATGGCAGAGCGCGGCTCCGGCGCGCTGGGGTTCATCTCATCCATCGCGGGCAAAGTCGGGGTGCCGATGCGCACCGCCTATTGCGCGGCGAAGTTCGGACTGGCGGGCTATGCCGATGCGCTGCGGGCCGAACTGTCGCAGAGCGGTGTCAGCGTTCACACGATCTACCCCGGATCGGTCGCCACCAATGTCTCGCGCAATGCGCTGACTGGCGCGGGCGAGGCGCGCGGGCGCAGCGACAAGGCGATCGACGAAGGCATCCCTGCTGAGGTCGCCGCGCTCCAAATGCTCGACGGGATCGCGGCTGGGCAGCGCGAAATCATCATCGCCGAGGGCGCGGAACAGGCGATGGGCGAATTGCGCCGCACGCCCGATACTTTGTTCGATTCTGTCGCAGGGATGGTCGCGGCTGGCTACATGGACAAGATGGAGCAAGGCTGATGCATTTTGACCTCAAGCGCGTGGCCCTGCCCAACGGCATTCATCTTAACGTGGTGGACGAAGGCCCAGTCGATGCACCGGTGCTGATCTTCCTCCACGGCTTTCCCGAAAGCCACCGCACATGGCGGCATCAGATCGCGCATTTCAAGGATCGGTTCCGCTGCATCGCCCCTGACCAGCGCGGCTATCGCGGATCGTCAAAGCCGCAGGATGTGGCCGCCTACACGCCGGACAAGCTGATCGGTGATGTGTTCCTGCTGGCAGACGCGCTGGGGATCGGCAGCTTTACCATCGTCGGGCATGATTGGGGCGGCGCGATTGCGTGGGGTGTGGCGCTGGGCGGCCAGCACGCACGGGTGA
>JAHJSJ010000130.1 GCA_018830415.1 Alphaproteobacteria bacterium
ATCGGACGCGATCAGTTCCTGCAATAGCGGGCTGAGCACCGGGTCAATGGCGCGGCGCAGCTGGAACTTTTCCGCAAGCAGGCCCTCGTTGGCAAGCGCATGACAGAAGCTGAGCAACGGCTCGTCACGCATCAAGCGATCGGCCCAGAAATCGATCATCGCCGGATCGGCCAGCGATGTAGAGCGAGCGGCGGGATCACGTCCGGCCATCGCAGCCAGCAATTGCGCGGCACAATCCACCACCATGCCGCGCACCCGCGCAAGAATGGCGTCGCTCACCAATGCATGGGCGTCACTGGCGAGCAAATGGCGCAGCACCGGAACGACCGCCGCCGCCGCGCGGTCTTCGCGCGCGAGTTCATCCCGCAGGATCGCCTCGACAGCTTGGTCGGCGGCAAGGTCCATCGTTTCTTCGCCCATCCTTGCAGGCCTAACACCTGCATAGTTAAGGCCGCGTTAGTTCAATTGTCGGCTTTGCGCAGTAGCAAAGCAGCAAGCAGCGCCAATGCCATGATTGCGACCGCCTCAGGCAGCAAACCGAAAACCGCCGCCAAGGCGAGCAACAGCAGTTGGATCGCCCGGTCGGATGCAACCGCCGCCAGCGCGGTATTGGTTGTTTTTGACGCAAGTCGTGCCAGCCCGATGGCCATCGGCCCACACACCGCCAGCGGAGTCCATTCGGGCCAGGGGGATAGCGCAAACCATATCGCAACTGCGGTCAAAGCATCCACCAAAACCCCCACAATTACCCCGCGCCGCCCAGCGGTGTGCTGGCGCAGCAGATGCTGGCGCAGCGTCGCAAAGCCACCCGAAAGCCGCGCGGCAAAATTGCCAAGCGCCGCCAGCGCAAGGCCGCCCGCTGCCGCCCCCAACGCCGCCGTCACCGCTCCGCCAATCAGCAAGGCGAATGCTGCGGCTGCGCCAATCATTGGTGCCCGCATCAGGCCGTGCGGCGCAAGTTTTCGCACCAGCACCGCCGCCAGTGTTGCCAGCGGCGCGCGCCAATCCGATTCCGGTGCCGCTTTTGCAATCATGGCCTGTTCGTGCCGCGTGATCGCATCCGCGCTATCCGCCAGCAAACACGCCTCATCCCTCAACGCATTTGCGGTCAAACCATGACAAAGCGTTCCAGCTTGCAAGGCGAGCCGCAACAGCACCGAAATCGCATCGGCATCCGCTGGAAAATCAGCTAATTGTTGCACTGGCGCACCGCGCATCACCAGCAGTCCGGCCCAATGGTGCACCGCATCGACACGCTCAAAGTCGTGAGGGTGGCTGGTCGCAAGCGGATGATCGGAAGGCAGGCAGGCGACCATCCGGCGCAGGCCGGGGTCAGCCTCCACCAGCGAGCGCGCCAGCAGCGGATCGGGCACCAGCCCATCGCGCAGTATGATGAGATCATCCTCGGCCCGAACCAGCGCTGGAAGTGCGGCAAAGCCTTTCAACGCATGAAACGCGCCGCCGCCCGCTTCAACCTCGTGTTGCAGACGCAGCACTTCACCGCGCACGTCCTCGCACAGACAGAGTATCCGTTCGACGCCCAGATCGCGCATCAACGCCACCTGCCAAGCCAGCACCGACCGCCCGACCACAGGCAATTCGGCGCGCAATTCGCCGGTCGCGGTGCGTGTGACAGCAGCAATCAGGCCGGTGCGCATCCTTCACATCTCCGATCGAGCCACGGAAAGACTGAGGGATTGGCGGGTTCAGCGCAATCGTTCAAGCACCATCATGGGATCAGCGACGTGCGGAGCGTGAGAACCGCGCGAGCACCGCTTCGATCTCGCGGATGGCCAAAGGCTCGCCCGGTGCCGCCTGCAGCGCGATTTCAGCGGCCTGCAACAAGTCGTCGGCATGGAAACTTGCCGCCAGCCCTTTCAGCCGCATTGCCGCAACGTTCCAGTTGCCATCGCAGCGCGCCCGTTTGAGCAGGTCAAGCTGACGAGCCGCGCTTTCTAGAAACGCCGCGCGCAGTTCGCGCAGTAGCACGGCATCATCGCCGGCCGCCGCCGCAAGGGTCGCATCAAGGGCTCCATTATCAAACGCCATGACACGATCATAAGACAAATTGGGTTAAAGCGGGGTTTATCACGAGTCCGACTGTGTTATGATAACAATATGGCAGGACGGCACCAGATGCGCGCCTTGGGGCGCAAGAGCGGCGAAAACGGCGCAACGAAGCCGGTTTCGCCGGACAATGCAGCCGATAACTCGGCAGCGCCAGAAGCGGCCGAATTGGAACTTTCGGAAAGCTGGATTGCCGACGGCGACCCCGCTCTGCCGACATCCCGGTTCGGGTGGGTGTCACCGACTTTGGCATTGGCAACCATTGTCGCATGGTCGGCATTTTTCGTCTGGTCGCATTGGGCAAAATTGCTTGCCAACCCTGCCCCAGATCTGTGGGCAGGCTGGGCTGTGCAATGGTCGGCACCGGTTGCTCTGGTCGGGGTCGTCTGGCTACTCGCCATGCGATCATCGCGCGCAGAATCCAATCGCTTTGTCGCCAGCGCCGTGCTGATGAACCAAGAAAGCGCTGCGCTCGAAGCGCGTCTCAAGGTGGTCAACCGCGAACTCAGCCTCGCGCGGGAATTTCTGGGCGCGCAATCGCGCGATCTGGAATCGCTGGGCCGGATCGCGGCGGAGCGGATTTCCACCCATGCAGGCGAATTGCAGGCGCTCATCACCACCAATGGCGCGCAGGTCGAGGCGATTGGCAGCGCCAGCGAAACCGCGCTCGGCAACATGAACCGGCTGCGCGATGACCTGCCGGTGATCGCCAATTCCGCACGCGACGTCGCCAACCAGATCGGCGGCGCAGGGCGCAATGCGCAGGATCAGCTTGAACGGCTGGTGGCCGGGTTCGAGAGGCTCAACACCTTTGGTGCCGCCAGCGAAACGCAGGTGCGCAGTCTGGGCGAGCGGGTGGGCGAAACGCTAACCGGGTTCGAAGATCAGCTAACCCGGATCGAAGCGCTCGTCACCCAGCGATTTGTCGCCTTGCAGACCGACGCCGAAGCCTACCGTGCCCGGCTCGACACGCTGGAAGCCACTGCGCTCGCCGCGCTGGGCAAACGGGCACGGCAAACCACGTCTGAAATTGAGGCTTTCGACAGCCAGCTGAGTGAACGAAGCCGCGCGCTTGCCGAACAGTTTGAACAGCGCCAGGCCGCGTTCGAAACTCACGAAGCGCAAGCAAGCGAACTGCTGGCACAGCGGCTTAGCGAACTTGATGATGCCCTGGCTCTGCGGCGTGAAGCGCAGATTGCCGATACTGAAAAGCTGCTGGCGCATGGCGAAGCAGTGGCAGAACGCATCGACCAGTTGGGGCAGATGATACGCGAAATTGACGAGCACGGTGAAGCTGCACACACCAACCTTACGACAGGTCTTGGCACGCTTGGGGAACATTTGGCCGACAAACGCGCCGCGCTTGCCGCAACTGAGACACAATTGGCGCAACTCACCGAAAGCGGCATTCGCCTGCTGGAAATCATCCAGTCGGGCGCGCGCACCACACGCGAAGATCTGACCCAGTCGATCACCGGAGCCGGCGAAGCGCTCTCTGAGGTTGAGGCGCGCGCTGACACGGTCAACCAGTTGATGCTGCGTTCAAGCGAGCAAGGCAACGATCTGTCGGGCTATCTGCTGCAAACCCGCAGCGAGATCGACGCCGCCGATGAAGCGATTGCCGGGTTCCGATCACGCCTCGCCGAACAGTCAGACGACGCGCTCGCCCGCCTACAGGGCCTGCGCGGCGGGTTCGCGCGGCTGGCGGAGGAAAGCGGAACGCTCGCCGCTGACACGCAGGAACGGTTGCGCGATGCACTCGGCACGCTGGAGACAGCGATTGCACAGGCCTTTGCCACCCTTGATGCCGGTGCGCGGGAAAAGACCGCTGCGCTCGCTCAGAACCTCGGCGGCGAAGCGGTCGAGGTGCTCGAACGCGCGCTACAAAATGAAGCAGCCACGATGATCGGCAAGTTAGAGCAAGCAGCAGCCCGTGCCTCGGGCGTCGGCCGGGAAGTAACCATCCAGCTGCGCGATCAGCTTGTGCGGGTGAACGAGCTTACCGGCAATCTCGAACACCGCGTGACGCGGGTGCGCGAACTGGCCGAAGAACAGATCAATAATGACTTCGCGCGGCGCATGGCGCTGATCACCGACAGCCTCAATTCGGCTGCCATCGATATCAGCACCGCGCTGTCCACCGAAGTGGCGGACACCGCATGGGATGCCTATCTGAAGGGCGACCGCGGCATCTTTACGCGCCGCGCGGTGCGGCTGGTCGACAATGGCACCGCACGCGAGATTGAATCGCTCTACAACGCGGACGATGCGTTCAAGGCCAATGTCAGCCGCTACATTCACGATTTCGAGGCGATGCTGCGCTCGATTCTGTCGACCCGTGATGGCCACGCGCTGAGCGTGACGGTGCTGGGTTCGGAAATGGGCAAGCTCTATGTCGCGCTGGCACAGGCGATCCAGCGCCTACGCAGCTAGCGCGCCGCTGTTCCCGGCGGCTTGGGCAGAATGTCGATATCGGCAACAGTGACCCAGCCATATTGGTAATTGGCGACGAACAGCCCGGTGAACAATGCCGCGATGATCGTTGCCCGCAGCGCCACCCTGCCGGGGCGAAAATTGACCGGGGCGCTGTCCGCCTGACCCGGCACCTTTGCCTCCCCGGCTTCATCGGCGGTGCGCACCCCGAACGGCAACATCACGAACGCGCTCATCACCCAGAACAGGAAATAGATCGCTGCAATCGAAGTAATCTGCATCAGGCAGGTGCCCCCGGCATCACCACGCGCACCTGCGGTTTCTTACCCGACCAACGCTGCGCCGCACGGCGGGCGGCGAGCCGGGCGGCTTCGTGGATCACAGCTGAATCGCGTGCGTCCTTGCCCTTGAGCCGATTGATTGCAGCAAGCACGTCGCCAGCGGCCTCTTCAAGAAAATCTGGCAAGTCTTCATCCAACGGCAGGCCAATTGCCTCCACCAGTGGAGCCTGCCCGCGCGCCAGCACCACCACCAGCACGCCATCTTGCGCGATCCGGCGGCGCATGGTGATCGCTTCGCCGTTAGCGGGCGCGATAATATCGCCATCGAGCACCAGACGCCCCGCACGCACTTCGGCCAGCTTGCCCGGCTTGCCGGGGGCTAGGCGCACAAGATCACCGTTCTTCTGCACCACCTGCGCCGGGATCCCGGCGGCTTTACCGACCCGCGCCTGCTCAGTCATGTGGCGGATTTCGCCGTGGACAGGCACCAGCACTTCGGGCCGCAGCCAATCATACAGCGCCTCAAGCTCTGGCCGCCCCGGATGGCCCGAGACATGGATAAACGCCTGCCGGTCGCTCACTGTCACAATCCCGCGCGCGGCGAGCTGGTTCTGAATTTTGGCGATCGGGATTTCATTGCCGGGGATCTGGCGCGAGGAGAATAGCACCACGTCGCCCGCAGCCAGTTCAATCGGATGATTGCTATCCGCCATCCGGCCCAGCGCAGCACGCGGTTCGCCCTGCCCGCCGGTGGCGATGATCAGCACTTCGCCGCGCGGCAGGCCCATTGCGGTGTCGAAACTGACCGGCGTGGGGAAATCGTCAAGATAGCCATTATCCTGCGCGACCTCGATAATCCGGTCGAGCGAGCGGCCTGCGACGCAAATCTGCCGCCCCGTTTCGCGCGCGACCTCGCCCAGAGTGTGCAGCCGCGCAACGTTGCTGGCGAAGGTGGTGACGACGACGCGCTTGCCCTTGTGCCGCGCAACCTCTTCCATCAACCCGCGATGCACCGCGCCTTCGGAGCCGGAGGGTTCGGGATTAAACACATTGGTCGAATCGCACACCAGCGCCAGCACGCCTTCGTCACCGATAGCGCGCAGTTCTTCTTCGGTGGTGGGCTCGCCAATGATCGGTTCTTCGTCGAGCTTCCAGTCGCCGGTGTGAAAAATGCGCCCATGAGGCGTGTCGATCAGCAGTGCGTTGCCTTCGGCAATCGAGTGCGCCAGCGGCAAATAGGTAATTTTGAACGGGCCAATGTCGATCTCGCCGTGATCTTCCTCGATAATATTGAGTTCAACCTTGCCAAGCAGCCCCGCTTCTTCGAGCTTGCGCGCCACCAGATCGGCGGTGAACGGGGTGGCATAAAGCGGCACGCCCAGTTCGCCCGCGAAATAGGGGACTGCGCCGATGTGATCTTCGTGCGCGTGGGTCAGCACGATGGCGAGCAGATCCTTGCGGCGCTCCTCAATAAAATCAAGGTCGGCAAACACCAGTTCAACGCCGGGATATTCGTTGCCCGAAAAGGTCATGCCCAGATCAACCATGATCCACTTGCCCTGGCAGCCATAGAGATTGACGTTCATGCCAATTTCGCCGGAACCGCCGAGCGCAAGGAACAGCAATTCGTCTTCGGGCGTAAAATCTTTCTTCAAGGTGTTTCCGGTTCTGTCAGGAGAGGGATAAAATAGGATCAGGCGGTTTCGGCCTGACGCGCGAGGATGGCGAGGCCGTCCAGCGTCAGGTCAGCATCGACGTGGTCGAAAATGTCGGTGGCGTCATCGAACAATATGGCGAGCCCGCCGGTGGCTACAACCTTTGCCGGGCGGCCAATTTCGGTTTTCATCCGCGCGACCATGCCTTCCATCATCGCGACATAACCCCAGAACACGCCGATCAGCATCTGGTCTTCGGTGTTGCGGCCAATCACGCTGCGGTTGTCGGGTGCGCGAATGGCGATGCGCGGCAGCTTGGCGGTTTTGCCGACCAATGCATCGAGCGACAGGTTGATCCCCGGTGCGATTGATCCGCCCTTGTAAGCGCCGGTGAAATCGACCGCTTCAAACTTTGTCGCGGTGCCGAAATCGACCACAATCAGATCACCGCCATATTTGTGATGCGCGGCGAGAATGTTGAGCGCACGGTCAGCACCCAGCGAGGACGGTTGATCGACGTCGATTGCGAACTGCCAGGCAGCTTTACCCTGCCCGGCGAATAACGGAGTGATGCCGAAATATTTCTGGCACAGCACGGTCAGGTTATGGTCGGCACGCGGCACGACGGAGGCGACAATAATCTGAGTGATCTGATCGCGCGCAACCCCTTCGATGGCCAGCAATTGCAGCAGCCACACCGCATATTCATCACCCGTGCGGCGCGGATCGGTGGCGATCCGCCAGCGCGCGCGGGTGGTGTGCGAACCGTCCGGGCAAGGCTCGAACAGCGCAAAAACGACGTTGGTGTTCCCGACATCAGCAGCAAGCAGCATTGGGCGCGCTCCTTAATCCAGTCATCATTTCAGACGATATCCCCAGCGCGAATGACACGTTCGCTGCCATCCGCCAAGCGTAGCCGCAACGCACCATCGCTTTCGTCCAGCCCCGCGAAGCTGCCGGAGAGCTGCGACCCATCGCTATCGTGGACGGTTAGCGGCGAACCGTGCGCATGATTCGAAGCGGCGAGAAATTGCCTGAGCGTCGCACCAAGCCCTTGCGCCCGCCAATCGCCAAGGCGGCGGGCAAAGTGATGCGCGAGGTTCGCGGCGAAATCCTCGATCATCGGCGGAGCGGTCACATCGGCGATTGCGGCGGTCTTGCGATCGGGCAATGTCGGCGCGCTCGCAAGATTGACCCCGATCCCGACAACAATGTGCCCGCTCACCATTTCCAGCAGGATGCCCGATAGCTTGCCGCCATGCAGCAACACGTCATTCGGCCATTTGAGCGCCAGATCAGCG
>JAHJSJ010000131.1 GCA_018830415.1 Alphaproteobacteria bacterium
AAACTCTCGGTCGCTGATGCCCGCCGCGCGGTTGATTTTGCGGAAGTTGTGGTGCTGTTGCTCGATGCCACGCAGGGGCTGGAGCATCAGGACTTGAAGATCGCCAGCCACGTGCTCGAAGAAGGCCGCGCGCTGATGATCGCGATCAACAAGTGGGACGTTGCGGAAGGTGCCAGCAGCCTGTTCAACGGCATCCGCGGCGCATTGGATGATGGGCTGGCGCAGGTGCGCGGGCTTCCACTGTTCGCGGTCAGCGCCAAGACCGGCAAGGGGCTGGATCAGATGCTGTCCGGCGCGTTCGAGCTGCGCGATAGCTGGTCGAAGCGGGTATCCACCGCCGCGCTCAACCGCTGGTTTGACGATGCGCTGGAGGCCAACCCCCCGCCCGCACCGGGTGGCAAGCGGATCAAGCTGCGCTATATCACACAGGCTGGCACCCGCCCGCCGCGCTTTGTCATCTTTGGCTCGCGGCTGGATATGCTGCCCACCAGTTACGAACGTTACCTCGTCAACGGCATCCGCGCGAAGCTCGGCTTTGATGCGGTGCCGGTGCGGGTGACGTTGAAGAGCAACAAGAACCCCTACGCCAAGGACGGTTGATGATGTTCGACCTGTTTGCCGTTGCCGCTGATGTGCGCATGCCGTTTGCGCTGGAGATATTCGAACGCACCGCCTCCACCCCGCGCGTTCAACAAGTGGTGCAGTTGAGCCTCGCGCCTGCGTTCCTGCTATCCGGCATCGGCGCGGTGATGAATGTCATCATGAGTCGGATGATCTGGATCGCCCAGCGGATCGAACGGATTGAGGACAAGCTGGAGGAACAGCGCACCCCCAGGCAGGCGCGCGAGCACGGGTGGCTAATGCGGCGACGCAAGCTGGCGCAAGGCGCGATTCTGTTCTCAACCGCAGCGGCAGTGATGATCAGTCTGGTGATCGGGATGTTGTTCATCTCAGCCTATATCACATCGCAGATCGGCACGCTGATTGCCGGTCTATGGGTGCTGACGATGGTGCTGCTGGTAACGGGGCTTGCGTTTTTCCTGCTGGAAACGCGGCTGGCGGCCATCGGCGCGCAGGCGCCGAAGGATTAGCAGGCTGAGACGCAAAAAAGGCAGAGCCCTGGCGGCCCTGCCTCTTTTGCGGCGTTAGCGGAGCCTCATCACTTGATCATCTTGACTTCGCGCAGGACGTGAACCGCCTGGATCGTGCGGATCCGGTTATACAGTTCCAGCACCGTTTTGTTCGACTGGTCCAAATTGGCCTTGCCGTATTCTTCGAGGAATTTCAGATAGCGCGCCTTGTTGGGGCCGGTCATTTCCGTGTTCGGGAAAGTCACCCGCAGGACGACATTGAACTCGTTTTCCCCATAAGGAACCTCGTAGATCGCATAGCTCGAAATGTGGCCGAGCTTCTTCTGCACCTCGTTGGCCGCGACCCACGTCGACTTGAGGCCTTCAAGATAGGTTTCAAACTGGCCTGCGTCGACTTTGACGAAGGTCAGTTCGACAACCTCGTCAGCCGGTTGGTAATTCTCGTAAAGCTCCATTTGCGCTGCCGCCGGAACCGCCATCGCCAGCGTGGCCGCAGCAATGCCGCTACTGATCGTCTTGATAATCGCGTTCATTGGTAATCCCCTCTTTGCTTGTCTGTTAGCAAAGGAAGGCGCCCCGATGATCGGGAAGCATCGCAGCCTCATATCACAAGGCGCGACACTGATCAGCAAACCACGTTGATCCACTCCCCCCGGGAACAATAATGTGGAGGCACACTTGCCAAGTCAAACCCTGCTCCGGCCTTGAAACGTCAAAAAAACGTCAATTCGTTAGAAAATGACTTGTGAACGAATAAGCGGCCCCCAACAATCGTTACGGGCCGCTCAAGATTGCGTTTGCAGATTACCTTGCAATCAGCTTTCAGCCTTCGCCCGCTGGTTTGCTTTGCAACTGCACGTAGTTTTCCAGCCCCATGCGTTTGATCATGTCAAACTGGGTTTCGAGGAAATCGACATGCTCTTCCTCGTTGTCGAGGATGTGGGCGAACAGATCGCGGCTGACATAGTCGCGCACGCTTTCGCTATGCGCAATCGCTTCACGCAGTAGCGGGATCGCTTCGTTCTCAAGCGCGAGATCGGCCTTGAGCACTTCCTCGACATTTTCGCCCACCTTCAATTTGTGGATCGCCTGAAAGTTGGGCAGCGCATCAAGGAACAGGATGCGCGCCGCGAGCTTGTCGGCGTGCTCCATTTCCTCGATCGATTCCTTGCGCTCATAAGCGGCGAGCCGGGTCACGCCCCAATCGTCGAGCACACGGTAGTGCAGCCAATACTGGTTGATCGCGGTCAGTTCATTGGTGAGCGCCTGATTGAGATAGTCGATGACTTTGGGGTCGCCCCTCATGGCGGTTACTCCTTGCGATAGATCAATGCGCCTCGTCGGCGTTGCATTAACAATAGACGCTGCAAGGGTGTGTCCGCAAGGGGCGGGCCGATACTTTTCGTTATGAATCAAAAGTTTGCGAGGTATTCGCAATCACAAGTAGCGCGTGCTATCCTGCGACCATCTCGCAAGATGCAGCGGCGCGTTCAGCGTCGATGATTTGTTGCGCTTCCTCAAGGCATTGCCCGCAGTTGGGACGTTTGCCGAGGCTCGCGTAAGTCGCTTCAGCGTCGCCCTTGCAACAAAGCGCGGCCCTGCGCAGGTCAGTTTCGCGAATTGCATTGCAGATGCAGATATACATGGCCGCCGAATCACTCCTGCGAAGCGTTTGCAGAAGCGAATGTATGCGAATTATTCTCAATAACAAGGCGTTTTTGCATCCGCACGCCTCCGGCAGCCGAAATCCTCGCGCCTGCGGCGCTGTGCGCGGACATTCTGGTTGGCCTACCGCTCCACTGCATGAGGCGGGCGGCCTTGCGGCGACTGCTCCGCCGATCAGCGCCACCCGGCGTTGCCAGTCACTTCCTCAGCGGAAAAACGGTGCGATAGGTCAGGCTGCGCCAAAACCATTCGAGCGGGCCGTACCGGAAGCGGTCAAGCCACGGCTTTGACCATCCCAGCATCACCGCCCAGGCCACCACCACCACGATATACAACTGCGGGCGGCTCAATTCCCCGAATAGCCCCAGCGCCCAGCCGTGGAACACCAGCATCATCAGGATCGAGGTGCCGAGGTAATTGGTAAACGCCGCCCTGCCCGCAGCGCGAATGCGCTCACCCAGCCAGCCTGTCGCTGACGGTGCATAGGCCACCAGCAATGCCGCCAGCCCCAAAATCATCCACAAGCGCGGCAATGGGCTCCATCCGATATAGGCAGCGAGCGTTCCATAGAACGTAAAGCCCCCAGCCTGCACCACCAAACCAATCGCCAGATGCGCCAACCCACCCGCGATCACGCCGATCCAGCCCCAACGCAGCAGCTTGGCGCGGCCAATCGCGCCGTTGAAAAAGCCTAGCCGATACAGCGCCACCCCGATCAGCATCAGTGGCAATGTCTCCAAACCGAACAGCATCGCATTGCTCAGCGGTTCGCTCCATTGCTCGGTCAGGCGGTGCATCACCAGTGTGCCGTAATCGCCGGCGGCAATGGCGGCGTTGGGCACGGCGCCGTGAGCCAGCGTTTCATCAATACCAGCGACCATCCCGGCGCGCGCTTCCGCCAGTTCGGGGCTGATTTCGCCGAACGACGTATCGGCGATCGCCCAGGTCGTGGTGAACATCGCGGCGTAGATCAGCACGCCCAGCATATATCCTGCCAGCCCGACCCACAGCTGCGTCTTGATGCTCCACTTGAGGCAAGCGAGCGCAACAAAGCCGAACAATGCGTAGTAAAACAGGATATCGCCCGGCCAGATGAAGAAGAAATGCACCATCCCGAACACCATCAGGATCGCCAGCCGCCACGCCTGAAGCCCGCGCGTTGCCCCGCGCGCCCAGGCTTTCTCCATGAACAGATAAATCCCCGCGCCGAACAGCAGGGTAAACAATCCGCGCATCTTGCCATCAATGGCCACGAATTGCGCGATCCACATCCAACCGTTCGGATCACCCGGATCGGTCAAGAACGCGGAAGGATACATGTAAGCTTCAAACGGCTGACCAAAGGCGATGATATTCGCAGCCAGAATGCCCATCACCGCCAATCCGCGAATGAAATCAAGCGTGTCTATCCGCTCTCCGGCGGCGACCGGGGCGATGCTGACACCCCCATCGGAGTGAATGCCCGCTGCTCCGCGCCCGCTCAAAGTGTTATCCATCGCTGACCCCCCACCCCGTGTTGCGGGAGACTAGCAAATTTCAGGGTCTTGGGAAGCGCGACCTTTGCGTTTGATCAAGCAGCGCGGGACGCGGTGCAGATGTTGTCGCAACTATCGACGTCAAAAACCTAGCCTTGGCCCACCACAAGGCAGGCCTGCCCTTGCCGCTTAAGCGCGGCACAGGCGCGAGCGGCTTCAGCCTTGCTGGCAAAGCCGGTGGCGAGCAGGCGGGTGACTTTGCCACTCGGCACCAGCGTCTTCTTGGTGCCTGCCAGCGCCACATTGCCCGAAAGCTGGTTCCACATGCGATCGGCATTGGCCGCAACCCCGAAAGCACCCAGCTGGATGCGCCATGTGCCCTGCTTGGGCGGAGCAACAGGTTGGGGGCGCGTAGCGGGCTTGGACGCAGGCGCGGCGGCAACAACCGGAGCGGCCGCTGCCAGCGTTGTTCTGGGTGCAGGTTGCGCGGCGGGCTGGTTGGCAGCCGCAATTACCGGCGGGCGCATTGCCAGTTCAGCCGCAGCAAGTTCAGCCGCGCGTTGCACCCTCGCGCCAGCCTCCAGCTCCCGCGCGAGCGATTGCGCCTGACTGCGCTGTGCAGCCGGCACGTAATTGTCCATCTGTGCCAGTGCATCGCGCGCCTGCGGCAGGCCCGCACTATTCGCCAGTGTCATCAAGGCATAGGCGCGCACCCAATCGAGCGGAGCGTAATCCGCATTGAAGTGCGACAGGCCAAGCACATATTGCGCGCGCGGATCGCCGCGATCGGATGCGGCGCGAATCATCGGCATCGCCTTGTCCTGCTCACCTTCCTGAAACAGCATCAGCCCGTAATTGTCGGCAGCCTTGATATGGCCAAGCCGGGCTGCCTCTTCATAGAGCTGGCGCGCGCGGGCATTATCAGTCTCGACCCCGCGCCCAAGGCGATAGGCCTGCGCCAGATTAAACACCGCATCGGCATCGCCAGCCGCCGCGGGGCCCTGCCATTCAGCAACCGCACGAGTAAAGTCGCCCGCCGTCCAAGCGTCGACCCCTGCTTTGACATCTGCCGACGCCGGGCCCGCGAACAGCGCCAATGCGGCGATGCTCAACCCTGTGCGGGCAGATATGGCTGCAATGCTCTGTGCGACCTTCGATTTCATCATCCGTGCTCTTGTATCTGCCCTGTGAGATGCTGCGTGCGATGCGGCATGATCGGTGGCCCTCTTCATAATCCAAACATGGTTAGCAAACCGTTGCAAGGCGTTGAGGCCTCGCCCAGGCACGATGGAATTGTGCAACGCCAACCAATTGGATTGCACACAAACGTCCCATCTTAACCCAAAATTAGGGGTATCCTGCGATCCCGTGGTCATCCAGCCGTTGTCAGGTTCCGCAATAGGGCGGCCCGCAGCGGATCAACCCAGGGGGACCCAAGCGTTGCGTGTACTCGCTTTGGCATCGCAGAAAGGCGGATCGGGCAAGACCACCCTGTCCGGACATCTCGCCGTCCAGGCCCAGCGCGCAGGCGCTGGCCCGGTCGTGCTGATCGACATCGACCCGCAAGGTTCGCTCGCCGATTGGTGGAACGAGCGGGAGGCGGAATATCCCGCCTTCGCGCAAACCACCGTATCGCGGCTGGCCAATGATTTGCAGGTGCTGCGTCAGCAGGGCTTCAAACTGGCGGTGATCGATACGCCGCCGGCCATCACCATGGCGATCCAGTCGGTCATCAGCGTGGCCGAACTGATCGTTGTGCCCACGCGCCCTTCTCCGCACGATCTGCGCGCTGTCGGGGCAACGGTTGACCTGTGCGAACGCGCGGGCAAGCCGCTGGTGTTCGTCGTCAATGGCGCCACCCCCAAGGCCAAAATCACTTCGGAAGCTGCGGTCGCGCTGTCACAGCACGGCACCGTGGCGCCGATCACGCTCCATCACCGCACCGATTTCGCCGCCTCGATGATCGACGGGCGCACGGTGATGGAAGTCGATCCCGAAAGCCGCAGCGCGGCCGAGATCACGGCTTTGTGGCGCTACATTGCCGATCGGCTTGAAAAGAATTTCCGCCGCACCGTGTTTGCCCCGGCTCCCAATGGTCAGGCGCAGCAGATGGGCGGCGTGCCTCGCCCCGCCGGTGGCTTTGGCCGCCGGGTAGCCCAGTAAGCGAAGGGGGCCATGGCAATGTCCGAACCCGGTTTCGCTTCGCTCAGCCCGACCTTGCTCGCCCGCAAGGGTGGCGCAAAGCCAGCCATGCGCCCGCAGCTTGCCCCTTTGACGCAGGTCGCGGCCAATGTGTCCGACGAACAGCTTGAAGACCTCGGCTGGAACGACATGGACGGGCACGAGTCCGACGCCGGGGCCAACGCAGGCGCCGACATCGTGCCGATCAACCCCGACATATCAACCGATAGCAGCGCCCCGGCCCACGGCCCGATTGTGCGCCGTCAGCAACACCGGCTCGAAGAACGGGTGCTTGCCGATGCCGCCATGAACGGCCCGCAGGACAGCGACCCTGATTACGATTTCGAGGATGAGGAATACGCGCCCGACCAGCCGCGATTGGCACAGGTTGCCGTGCTGGCAGCTGCTGCGCCGAAGCCCCGCGCCCCTGTGGCTGCGGCTGTTCGCCGCGCTGCCTTCACGCTGCGGCTTGATGCCGAACGCCACCTGAAACTGCGCCTTGCCGCAACGATGCAGAACGTCAGCGCGCAAGTGCTCGTGACCGAAGCGCTTGATCGATTGCTTGCCGAAATCGATGAGCTTGATGTGATTGCCAAACACCTCAAGCGCCACTGACCGGCTCGCACCAACCACCCATGCAACCACATCGTGAACCAGCAGAATCAAACGGGGAAATGACAATGGACCGCAGCATCAGACAAGCACCGCGTATCGCGCTTGCCGTCTCGACCGCGCTCGCCGGGCTGGCGCTGGCGGGGTGCACCACCTCGGCCGCACCCAAGGCCGACATGTCGTTCGCCAGCGCGCAGAACGCGCTCGGCAAAGGCCAGGTCGACAAGGCCATCACTCACGCCGAAGCTGCTGTACTGGCCGAGCCGCGCAACTCGGGTTATCGCGCGTTGCTGGGCGCTTCTTACATGGAGGCGGGGCGTTTTCAGTCGGCAGCAACCAGCTTTGGCGATGCGCTTGATCTCGGCGATGAAAACCCGCGCACCGTGTTAAGCTTTGCGCTCGCCAAGATTGCGCTGGGCGAAGGCCGTTCGGCATCGGCAGTGCTGGATGAATATGCCAACCTGATCGATCCGGCCGATCTTGGGCTAGCGCTTGCATTGGCTGGTGAGCCGGAGCGAGGCGTGCATGTATTGGTCAACGCCGTGCGCGCCAGCGACCAAGTCTCGCCCAAGCTGCGCCAGAACCTTGCCTACACCTATGCGCTTGCCGGTAACTGGCGCGCAGCGCGGGTCATGGCGGCAGAAGATGTCCCGGCTGACCAGCTCGACCAGCGCCTCACCCAATGGGCCGCAATGTCCGCGCCCGAACAGTTTCGGCAACGCGTTGCCAGCCTGCTGGATGTGACCCCGCAGATGGATGCAGGCCAGCCGCAGCGCCTTGCGCTCGCCAATTTCCCGAGCGACGCGATGATGTTTGCCGAGGCCGCTACGCAAGCGCCGACGGAAATGGTCGCCGAAGCCCCCACCCCCGCCCTCGCTGCAGAACCGACCCCGGTTGCCACCTTTGCGCAGGCCTTTGAAAGTGCCCCTGTCGCTCGGCCCGCATCGCGCATCAGCTATGTTTCGAAACCGGTGGTGCAGCAATTGCCCGCCCGCGCCGAACGCGCAGCCCCGCGCGCTGCCCCCCGCATGGCCGCCGCATCGTCGCAGCGACGCATGGCCGCGACTGCCACGCCCGCGTCAGTCGCCAGCGACAAGAGCGCAGCCTCGCATCTCGTGCAGATTGGTTCTTACAGCAGCAAGGTTGAGGCTGAGCGTGGCTGGACTGTGCTCAAGGCCAAGTTCCCCGAATTGAAGAACCACAATCTCGTCATCACCGAAGCGGTGGTGAACGGGCGCAATTTCTGGCGCGTCGCTGCCGAAGGCTTTGGCCCGAAGAGCGCGCAAAGCCTGTGTTCATCGGTCAAATCGGCTG
This sequence comes from Alphaproteobacteria bacterium, assembly GCA_018830415.1. GTDB lineage: Bacteria > Pseudomonadota > Alphaproteobacteria > Sphingomonadales > Sphingomonadaceae > Erythrobacter. The sequence goes on from JAHJSJ010000131.1 coordinate 8,339, forward strand.
GGCGCGGCTGCTTTGCCTATGCCGCATCAAGCCCGCCTGCAGGCGCGATAAAGCGCGACGTGCGGATGGCATCGCGCGCACGCTAATTCCAGCGCGCTAAGATGCTGCTGCATCACGCGCTGGAGATGCTCAAACGCCGCACGGGCTTAACCAAAGTCCGATGAGGCGGGGCTCATCGCACTTTGGTATAAAGCGGTCCCTGGAAACAGTCAGCGAAACTCCTCCCGGAAGGCCACGGCTTTCCGGGAGTTTTCTTATGCGCTTAACGCAACGCCGCCCTTCCACAGGCGCAGCACCCGGCCTTGTGCCCCCTGTCGGTCAAACGGGGTGTTGTCGGCGGTCGCCTCCATCTTGCGGCGGTCGATGATCCACGGCGCTTCGGGATCGATCAGCGCAAGGTCAGCCTCCAGCCCCGCCGCCAGTTCACCCGCCGAAACGCCCAGCAACCGCGCGGGGTTGCGGGCGAGGAGATCAAACGCGCGGGCCATGTCGATCAACCCGTCGCGCACCAGCGTCAGCGTTAACGGCAGCAGCGTTTCGGCCCCGGCCATGCCCGGCGCGGCATCGGCGAATGGCAGGCGCTTATCCTCGGCCCCGCGCGGATCGTGGCCGCTGGCGATTACATCAACGACGCCGTCCGCAATCGCGCTCAACGCCGCCTGCCGATCTGCCTCGCTGCGCAAAGGCGGCGACAGGCGGGTGAAGGTACGGAAATCGGCAGTCGCAAGATCGGACAGCATGAAATGCGCGGGCGTGATCCCGCAGGTCACAGCGAGGCCTTGCGCCTTGGCCGCTTTGACCAGCGCAAAGCCCCGTGCGGTCGTCACCTGCCGGATATGCAGCCGCGCCCCTGCGAGTTCAGCCAGCGCAATATCGCGCGCAATCGCCAGTGCTTCGGCTTCGGCAGGCGCAGCGGGCAGACCCAGCCGCGTGGCAATCTCGCCAGCGGTCGCCGCCGCTGCTCCGGTCAGCCCGCCGTCCTCGGCATGGGTGACCACCACCAGATCCAGCATCGCGGCATATTGCAGCAGCCGCAGCATCACGCCTGAATCTGCGATCCAGCCCCGCCCGGTGGCAATCCCGCGTGCGCCCGCATCCTGCATCAGCGCAATTTCCGCTAGCTCGCGTCCCTCAAGACCGCGCGTCGCCGCAGCCAGCGGGTGCACCCACAAATCGGGCTTACCGCTTTTGGCGATGAAGTTGACCCGGCTCGGCAGATCGAGCGGCGGAGATTGATCGGGCATCAAGGCTGCGCGGGTGATCCCGCCGAAATGAAACGCGGGCTTGTCGACCGCGAACACCCCCAGATCAACCAGGCCGGGGGCGACAAGCCGCCCGCGCGCATCGATCACCTCGTCGCTGTCCTGCGCGGCAACATTCGCGCCAACCGTCACGATTACGCCATCAGCGCAGCGGATCGCTCCGTGCACCAACCCGCCCGGTGTCACCAGCTGTGCGTTCGTGATCGTGAAAGACCGCGTCTGCTTCATGCCCTCCAGCCCTCCAGCCCGCGCGCTTCTCGCGTGAGGATGTCGAGGCACGCCATGCGGATTGCGACGCCCATCTCCACCTGACGGGTGATCAGCGACCGCCCCGCCATATCGGCGACTTCACTATCG
>JAHJSJ010000132.1 GCA_018830415.1 Alphaproteobacteria bacterium
ATCGGGGTCCATTTCATATTGCAGCGCCCAGCCTTGGGAGATGACCATCACCACGCCAAGGATATCCTGCGGCGCGGCGGAGTAATCATTCGCCTCGGCCAGCAACTGCGTCTTGAACGCGGGATCGAGCAGTTTCGCCTTCTGAACTTCCCACGGCAAGTCTTTGATTTCCTGCCAGCTTGGGCGGAAGGCAAAGGGGTTCACCGTGCCCTGCCACGCCATGATGATCCCGTTGCCGCGCAGCGCGATCTGGGCGACGATATTGGCACCATTGCCGTTTTCGGCGCGCATCAGCGCGATCTGTTCGTCGAGCGAGAGTTCCTTGGCGATCGATTGCAGCGCGGCAAAGGTGACGGGAATCCTGGCCTCGCGGCTGAGCTTGCCCATCCATTCGAACTCGTTCCATTCGCGTTTCAGATCGCTCGCCATTTCGAACACCGCGTGGCCGCCTGCTGCGGTGGCGCGCCCCATCGCCTTGCCGATCGCGATCAGTTCTTCGGGCGTGGCGGTGGTGCCGGGCACCAACTCGCCATCGACCGATTTGTGGAGCACCGTGCGCGAGGTGGAAAAGCCGAGCGCACCGGCGCGCACGCCTTCCTCGACAATCGCTGACATGGCGGCGATGTCATCGGCGGTGGGAACCGCGCCCGGCTGTTCGCGTTCCCCCAGCACATAGGCGCGCACCGCGCCGTGCGGGACGTGGGTGCCGATATCGATCGTGCGGGGGAGCTTTTCCAGCGCATCGAGATATTCGGGGAAGGTTTCCCAGTCCCACGTCATCCCTTCGGCCAATGCGGTGCCGGGGATGTCCTCCACCCCCTCCATCAGGCTGATCAGCCATTCGTGGCGATCGGGCTTGGCGGGGGCAAACCCGACCCCGCAATTGCCCATCACCACGGTTGTCACTCCGTGCCAGCTTGATGGCGCCATTTCCTGATCCCAGGTCGCCTGCCCATCATAATGGGTGTGAATATCGACGAAACCGGGGGTGACGAGCTTGCCGGTCGCGTCGATTTCCTGATCGGCGCTGCCCGCGATCTGCCCGACCGCGGCGATCAGCCCGTCTTTCACGGCAACATCGCCGACAAAGCCCGGTGCGCCGGTGCCATCAATGATGGTGCCGCTGCGGATGATCAGATCAAATTGCGCCATACTCTCTCTCCCGTTTGCGCGGGAGAATGTCGCAAACCGGGCGTGCTGTCCAGCGGGGTGTAGGCTTACGCCGCAGCCATCCGCCGCGCTTCCTTTTCCGTGTGAGGTTCATTCAGGAATGCACGGATCGCGGCCACGCTTTCATCGGCGTGGGTCAGCAGGAACAGGTGCCCGCCGCCCGCGAAGGTCTGAAGCCGCGCATTGGGGATCATCGCCTTCAGGATCTTGCCATTGATAACCGGCACGATCTGATCGTCCTCACCCATCATTATCAGCGTCTGCTTGGTCATGAACGGCAGCGCGGGCAGGCTGCTCCAGCCCAGCATGCACATCAGCTGGTACATATATCCGCGCGGGGAAGGGGGCTTTAACCGGCCGATATGGCTGTCTTTCTGGTGTTCGGCCCCGTCCTTGTCCACCCCGCCATACAGCGTGGCAAAGTGTTCGTTCATGAATTCGGGGTCGATATAGCGGCGCGGGTCAGCCATCTTGGTGAAGGCGGCGGGGTTGCCCGGCACCATCAGCATTCCCGGCGTGGTCGCGATCAAGGTCAGCCGCCGGGTGCGGCCGGGATGCTGCAGCGCAAAATGCTGCGCCAGCGCGCCGCCCCATGACACGCCCATCACATCGACCTGATCAAGCCCGTAACGCCCCAGCAATTGCGCGGCAGTCCAGCTCATGGTGAAGGGGTTGTAGGGGATCAGCGGGTCAGGCGATTCGCCCGTGCCCGGCATGTCGAACATGATGAAGCCGCGTTCGGGCATGGCGGCGGCAAGCGGGGCTACCGCTTCGATATTCGCGCCGATGCCGTTGAAGAACAGAACCGGCAGATGATCCGACGGCATATCCAGCCGCCATGCCGCAACCCGTAGCGTCCGGCCGCCAACCTGTTCCATTGTGACGACCGCGCCGTCCATTGCATTGGCCACGAAAACCAGTCCTTTCTGTGCGCCTGTTGCGGCGCGGGTCGGGCGCGTTCGTCAATCCTTGAACGAGCGAGCCGATAATAATTTCGCGCCTGTGCTGCCCCATCGGCAGCATTTGCGCTGCACTGCAATATCAGACTTCTTCGCGGACGTAGAGTCCCGGCGCCGGATCGGTTGGGGCATAGGCTTTATTGCCCAATGCCGATGGCGCGGCTTTTTTCTTGCCCGAACGCGCCTGCACCCATTCCATCCACAGCGGCCACCAGCTGCCTTTGACCTCTTCGGTGCCTTGCAGCCATTCATCCGCGGTGGCGGGCAGCTTGCCCTTTTTCGTCTGAACGAAATATTTCGCCTTGGGGTTGGTTGGCGGGTTGAGGATCGCCTGCATGTGGCCCGACTGGCTGAGGACGTAGGTGACATCCTTCGATCCGAACAGCTGGGTCGAACGATAGGTCGCCTTCCACGGGGTGATGTGATCGGTCACTCCGCCAAGGATGAACAGATCGGATGTCACCTTGGAAAGGTCGATCTTGTGATCGACCATTTCGACTTCTCCCTGTTTGGTGAAGGCGAGGGTTTCATACACGGTGAGGAAATCGCCCATCAGGCTGGCCGACAGGTTGGTGGCGTCCGCGTTCCAGAACAATACGTCAAACGCCGGCGGATCGGCGCCGAGCAGGTAATTGTTGATAACGTAGTTCCAGATCAGATCATTGGGGCGCAACCAGGCAAACCCGCGCGCCAGATCATCGGCCTTGATTATGCCGGCCTTGCTGGCGCGCTGGCGGGCCAGCTTCATGCCGTTTTCGCTGACCAGCGATCCGGCTTCGATATCGGTCGCCATCGGGTGCAGCACGCACACCATCAGCGTCAGCGTGCCGAGAAGGTCGGATTTGTCGGCGGCCAGCTTGCTCGCCAGCATCGCCGCGGTCTGCCCGCCCGAACACCCGGCTGACACATTGACCTTTTTCGCGCCGGTGATCGATGCGACCGCCTCCATCGCCTCGCGGCAGGAATGGACGTAATCCGCCATGCCCCACACGCCCTGTTCCTTGGTCGGATTGCGCCACGAAATCACGAAGGTCTGGATGCCGTTATCGACCTGCCATTTCACCACCGATTTATCGGGGCTGAGGTCGTTGATATACATCTTGTTGATCTGCGGCGGGATGGTCAGCTGCGGGATTTCATACACTTCATCGGTCGTGGGCGCGTAGTGGATCAGCTCCATCATTTCGGTGCGCAGCACTACCGCGCCTTTGGAGGTGGCGACATTTTCGCCCAGCTTGAACGGGCGTTTGTCGACCTGGCTGACCATGCCCTTGTTGTGAACGATGTCGTGATAGGCGTTCTGCAACCCCTTGATAAGCGATAGGCCGCCCGAATCGATCACCCGTTTCTGCGCGGTCGGGTTGCCAGCCAGCGAGTTGGTGGGGGACAGGCCATCAAGGATGATATTGGCGATGAAGTTGGCGCGGTTGCGTTCCAGTTCATCCAGCTCCAGTTCTTCAAGCCAGCCGCGCATCCCCTTTTGCACCGCGAGGTAATATTGCGCTCCGGCGCGGAAAAACGGGTTGTAGGCCCAGGCCGGATCCATGAACCGTTTGTCCTTGGCATCGGGGGCAAGTTCACTTTTTCCCGTGAGAATTTTTACCATATCCTGCGCCATCGCGGTCGAATGGCGGATCAGGCGTGCCGGGTCGGACGCGGTTTCGCGCAGCAGCAGCGCGACCGCGCTGACGAAGTCCTCGCGCGCCACACCGATCAGCGGGCCAAGCGCGTTGGTGGACTGGGCTGCTTCGTTTTCGAGCTTAACTTCGCTGCGTGCCATAGGTTCCCCCGTGTCTGGCTTCCGCCCGCTGGCCTGGCGTGCCATCGGTTAACGGAGCCATTTTCAGCAGAATGGCGCGAGCCGAGCCAAGTTGCAAGCGCGCGCAGGCGGTGATGACTGATCAGATTCGCTGGCGTCCACAAAATGTTTACCTTTGCGATTAACGCTTCTCTCAAAGGTTTTGGGCAGATTCTCGATAATGGTCGGGGAGCTCAATCGAAAAGTCGAATCTGTCGACCCTGTTCCCTCCGGCGGAGCGCCGGGAATCCGCGATGTTTTAACCAGTGAGCCGATCGAGGTTAATCTGCGCGGACGCAGCGAACGACGCGGGTCTGATCGCAATCGCACCGAACAAATCGAAGGGCTGACCCGTGCGATTGTAATGCCCGCGCACAGGCGCCTGTTCCACCTGCCGCTTCGATCCAACGGTATGGCAGTGTGTCTGCTGGCGGCCTTTGCGCTCGCGGCAGGCGTGGCGCAGGGATTGCCCTCGGCACCAACGGCTGCGGCGGCGCTGGTTTCAGTCATCATGATCGCCTGCGCGCCGCTGTTTGCCGCGATTGAACGCAAGGCCGAAGGATCGCAGGCGGCGTGCATGCTGGTTGTTCTGGCGGCAATTGTGCTGCCAATGGCCTGCGCGGGCTATGCCTTGGCGGCCTGGGTGGGCGAAGGCCTGCCGTGGCAATGGGCGGTAGCAACGCTGGTGTGCATCAATGCGGCATCGGCTTTGCTGTTCAAGGCGCGCATCGCGTCTCTGTTTTTCGCCAAGATTGCCAGCTGGGCGGGGTTTGCCGTTATTGTCCCCGGCGCTTTGACATTTGCTGCCCTGACCGGTGCGGCAATCGCTTTGGCGTTGATCGCGCGGTTCCAATGGGCAGTTTCCGAGCGGAATAGGCTGGTGCGTGAGGCGCGTGAGCGTGTCGCCGCGCGGGCCGAGGATATCTTGCGCAGCTTTGAGGAGACGGGGCAGGGCTGGTTCTGGGAAATCGACCGGCGCGGTCTGATCACCTATATTTCGCCCAAGGCAGCGCTGGCTCTGGGAAAGACTGCCGACGCGCTCTGCGGGCTTCCGTTGAGCGAGATTTTCCATTCCGGTGCCGGAACACATGATGCCGCGCGCACGCTTTCGTTCCACCTGTCGGCGCGTTCGGCCTTCCGTGACATCGAACTGCGCGCCGCGACCGATAGCGAGGAACGCTGGTGGGCGCTGACGGGGCGGCCCGTTTATGATTCCTACAATAATTTCTGCGGCTTTCGCGGCCACGGCACCGATCTTACCGAACAACGCCGCAGCGAACAGCAGGTTTCGCGATTGGCCCATTTCGATTCGCTGACTGGCCTCGCCAACCGGGTGCAGATGAGCCAGGTGCTCGAACAGATTCTTGCCGCGCCCAGTGCGCGTGAACGGGCCTGCGCCGTGCTGATGCTTGATCTCGACCGGTTCAAACAGGTCAACGACACGCTTGGTCATCCGGCGGGGGATGCCTTGCTGCAACAGGTGGCGCAGCGGCTTGAACGCGTGATGGACGGCGCGGGCAGGTGCGGCCGGCTGGGCGGGGATGAATTCGAGGTGATCGTGCCCGGCCGGCAGGATCGCACCACGCTTGGCCATATTGCGCGCGAGATTATCGCTGCGCTGTCGCAACCCTATTCGGTTCAGGGGCAAAGCGTGGTGATCGGCGCATCGGTCGGGATTGCGCTCGCGCCCGAGCATGGTTCGACCAGCGAAGAACTGATCCGCAATGTCGATCTGGCGCTCTATTCCGCCAAGGACGCGGGGCGCGGTGTGTTCCGGTTCTTTGCCGAAAATCTCCACGCCGCAGCCGAAGAACGCGCCGAGCTGGAACAGGATCTACGTGACGCGATGGTTCGCGGTGAACTTGATCTGCATTACCAGCCTGTGGTCTGCGCCGCGACCGAGAAGATTGTCGGGTTTGAGGCGCTGATGCGATGGAACCACCCTACGCGTGGCTGGCTTTCACCCGCCAAGTTCGTGCCGATTGCCGAAGATGCTGGCCTGATCGATCGTCTGGGGCAATGGGCGCTGCGCACCGCCTGCGCCGATCTTGCGCGCTGGCCCAGCCCGATCCGCTGCGCCGTCAATATTTCGGCGTTGCAATTTGCCAACCCCGAATTGCCCACCATCGTTGCCAATGCCCTGGCGCATAGCGGGGTTGCACCATCGCGGCTTGAACTTGAAATTACCGAGAGCGTGTTTCTGAACGACAACGCTGGAACCGAGGCGATGTTCGCGGCGTTGAAGCGGGTCGGGGTGCGGCTGGCGCTCGATGATTTCGGCACCGGCTATTCATCGCTGGGCTATCTCAAGAAAGCGCCGTTCGACAAGATCAAGATCGATCGTAGCTTTGTGCGGGGTGCGACCGATCAAGACAGCCGCAACGGCGCGATCATCGCCTCGATCACGAGCCTGGCAGAGGCGCTGCACATGGAAACCACCGCCGAAGGGGTGGAAACGCTTGACGAACTGGAACTGGTGCGGCTGCTGGGTTGCAGCCACGTGCAGGGCCATATCTATTTCAAGCCGATGACTGCTGACGACGCGGCTGCGCTGGCGTCGGGCAACCTCACCGTTCAGCCCGATGGCCCGCAATCAGCGCGCGCCCCTCGCCAGAACCTGCTGCGCCGCGTCGTGGTGCTGGAAAATGGCACCCGCCGCGATGCGACGCTGCGCAATATTGCCGAAAGCGGCGCGATGATCGATGGCTTGTGGAATATCCCGGTGGGGCGCGAAGTGCAGATCGAACTATGTCCGGAGCAGGTGGTTGCTGGCAAGGTTCGATGGTCGCGTGAGAACCGCGCCGGGGTGGAGTTCCGCGAACCGCTCAAACGCCGCGCCGATGGAACGATCGAGGCTTTCGGGCCAGGACCGGTTAACCGCGCAGCGGGCTAATCTTTAAGCACGCAAATTAGCACAAAAATAACCATCGGGGTTTACCTCTGCCGAATGACGACTGGCGGCCACGCATGGTTGTCGCATTCGATGTTTGGAGGTCTTGCACGAGATGTCCCTCAAGGGTCTCTTGTCTTTGCGCAACAGTGCAGCATCGCGTTTGCTGCGTGCTCCGGTCGCCTCGGCACTGTCCGATGGCGATCGTTTGGCCATGCTCGATGAACTTGAACAATCCGGGCTTGGCTGGTTCTGGGCAAGCGATGCCAGCGGCCAACTGACCTATCTTTCAAGTGCGATTGCAGCGCGGCTGGAACTGCCTCTCAACGAGTTGCTGGGTCAGCCGCTGGTTTCGATTTTCACAGCAGCAGACCGGGAAGGGCGCGGCAAGTCGCTGCCGCTGATGCTGGCCGCACACAAGGCGTTTTCCGGAATGGCGGTGCACGCCGCGCGGCGGCAGGGCGGCGCTGTGCTGCGGCTGGCGGGGCACCCCCTGTTTACGCCGGAGGGGCAGTTTGCCGGATTTCGTGGCACCGGCGCGGACATTACCGATGAATATCACCGCGAGGCTGAAACCGAACGCCTGACGCGGTTTGACACGCTCACCGGCCTTAGCAACCGCCATCGCATGGCGCAGCATATTGATGCGACGCTGACCGCGTTCAAGGCTGCGCGCCGCAATTGCGCGGTGATGATGATCGACCTTGATCGCTTCAAGCAGGTTAACGACACGCTTGGCCACGCGGCGGGTGATGAACTGCTCAAACAAGTCGCTGCACGCCTAGGACGCGCGATTGACCGCGAATGCGAGATTGGCCGGTTGGGCGGCGACGAATTTCAGGTCATGCTGCCCGACATCGACGATCGCGGTGTGCTGGGCGATCTGGCGATGAAGATCATCACCATGGTGCGCCAGCCCTACAGCCTTGAAGAAGGGCGCTGCGTCATCGGCGCATCGGTCGGAATTGCGATTGCGCCGCATGATGGCGTCACCCGGGAAGAGGTCGTACGTTCCGCCGACCTTGCGCTTTATGCCGCCAAGAACGGCGGGCGGGCGCAATATCGCTTTTTCTCTGGCGAGCTTGAAAACGAAACAATCTTCCGCCGGCGTCTCGAACAGAACCTTGGGACTGCACTGAGCGAGGAACAATTGTTTCTGCGGTTCGAACCGATTGTCGACGCAGCCTCGCAATCGGTCTGCGCGCTCGAAGCCCATGTGTGCTGGGATCATGACGAGCGCGGCATCATCGACGAGGATGAATTTGCCCAGATCGTCGAAGGTTCGAGCCTGGCCGGCGATGTCGGCCGCTGGGCGATCACCGAGGCGTGCCAACGCGCCGCGCTGTGGCCTGCAAGTGTGCGGGTGGCGGTTGATGTGCCGGTGGCGTTGTTCCTGGCCGATGATTTCGTGGAACATGTGGCGCACGCGGTGAACGCGGCCGGGATCGCGCCAGCGCGGCTCGAACTTGAAATCAGCGAAGCGGTGTTTTTTGGCGATACCAACATCGTCGATCACGCGCTTGCCGCGCTGTTCAAACTGGGGGTGCGCCTGACCCTCGATGAATTTGGAAGCGGTTATTCCTCGCTCGCTTACCTGCGCCGCGCGCCGTTTGATTCGATCAAGATCGATGAAA
>JAHJSJ010000133.1 GCA_018830415.1 Alphaproteobacteria bacterium
CAGCGCGCTAAGATGCTGACGCATCACGCGCTGAAAATGCTCAGGCGCCGAACTTTGGTATAAATTCCTGACAGTTCCCGATCGCCTGCCCCATCCGCACTGGATCGCCTGCCTTCAGCCCTTCCAGCCAAGCGACACGACCGGGTTCGAACAATAGCACTACGGTTGAGCCGAGGTAGAACCGCCCCATCTCGTCGCCCGCTGCCAGATCGACCGCGCCGCTTGCAAAATCCTCGTGCACCACGTCGCGCCCGTGGCCTGCGAAACGGTGCGGCCATACGGTGTCGATCCCGGCGACGATCATCGCGCCGACCATGATGCTCGCAAACGCGCCGCCCGGCCCGTCAAACAGGCAGGCGAGCCGTTCGTTGCGGGCGAACAAGCGGTCAACGCCCTCGGCGGTCTGCTGGTTCACCGAAAACAGGTCGCCGGGAATGTAGGCGCTCGATTGCAGCGCGCCCGCGGCGGGCATATGCACGCGGTGGTAATCGCGCGGGGACAGGTAGATGGTGATGAATTGCCCGCCATCGAACCGGCGCGCGGCATCGGCACCGTGGCCGAGGATTTCTGCGGTTGTGAAATCGCGCCCCTTGGCCTGAAAGATCCGGCCATTGGTGATCGTGCCCAACTGGCTCACCGCACCATCGGCGGGGCTGAGGATGAAGGCCCCGGCATCGGCCAGCGTGCGCGCGCCGGGTTTCAGTTCGCGGGTGAAAAAATCGTTGAAGCTGGCGAATTCGTCCACCGCGCGGCCGGCCTCGGCCATGTCGACATCATAGGCGCTGACAAAGCGGCGGATCAGCCGATCCTTGATCCACGCCCGCTCGCTTGACGCCAGCGCGCCTGCCAGTCGCGACAGCGCATGTTGCGGGAGGGCGTGCTGGAGCAAGATGAAGGGTGAGGGCATGGTGCCTGCCCTAGCCATCCCGCCGCACGGATCAAAGGCTGCTGCGGCGATTGGGTGTGAAGAACGCCGCCCGCACCTGCCTTATCCCGCGCGCACCCGGCCAAGGAAGCCGCGCACCTGATCGCTGAGATGCACCGCCTGTGCTTCCAGCTCGTTGGCGCTCAGCAACACCTGGCTTGCCGCTGCGCCGGTGGAAAGCGACAATTGGCGCACGTCTTCGATATGGCCGGCGACCTGTTCGGTGCCGCGCGCGGCGAGATCGATGCTTTGCGCAAGATCGCGGCCCGCGACCGATTGCTGATCGACTGCGCTGGCGATTGATACGGCGGTGGATTCCAGCTCCTTGACCTGCCCGGCGATTGATCGCAGCGCCTTGACGCTGGCGCCGGTGGTCGATTGCATGGCGCGGATCTGTTCGGCCACCTTGTCGGTGGCGCGGCTGGTCTGCATCGCCAGTTCCTTGACCTCGCTGGCGACCACCGCGAAGCCGCGGCCCGCTTCGCCCCCGCGCGCCGCTTCGATCGATGCGTTGAGCGCGAGCAGGTTGGTGCGCTGCGCGATGGTCTGGATCAGTTCGACGATCTGGCCGACCTCCTCTGCCGATGCGGCCAGCGCCGAGATGGTTTCGTCGGCCTCCCCGGTCGCTTCGTTGGCCAGCCGGGCAAGCTCGCTTGACGAGGCGGCCTGGCGGCTGATTTCGCTGATCGAGAGGGCAAATTCATCGCTGGCGGCGGCGGCGGCAGTGGCGCCGGCATTGGCTTCGTCCATCGCGACGGCAACGTCGTTGGTGCGGCGGCTGGCTTCTTCGGCGCTGCTGGCCATGCGGGTGGCGGTGGTGTGGAGCTGGCTGGAGGCGGCGGCCACGCCATTGACGACATCGCCCACGGTGCGTTCAAACTGGCGTGCGACATCATCCAGCAACGCGGCTTTGCGCGCCTCGGCCTCGACCCTTTCGCGTTCGCGATCCTGTTGCAATTGCAGTTCCTGTTCGGCCTTTTCCGACCGTTCACGCGCCCATGTTTCGAGCCGCTTGCTCGCCCGCTTGAACAGATCGAGCGCGCGGATCATCGCGCCGATTTCGTCCTTGCGGTCCTCGCCCGCGATTGCGAAGTCCCGGTCGCCATTGGCAAGCCGCGTCATCGCCTCGGTAATTTCAATGATCTTGCGCGAGAAGTCGCGCGACAGATAGGCCAGACCCATCAGCAGCACCGCGCAGCCCAGCAACGCCAGCACGCCTGCAACCATCACCATGTTGA
>JAHJSJ010000134.1 GCA_018830415.1 Alphaproteobacteria bacterium
ACAGCCCTATCCGGCGCGCTTTGCCGGGAGCTATTCAGCCAGCAAGGCGGCGGCGGAGCAGATGGCGTTGAGCCTGTCATCGCCCGCCATGCCGATCATCGCGGTGCGCCCGCGCTTTGTCTGGGGGCGTGATGATACCACCGCCCTGCCGCAGCTGATCGCCGCCGCGCGCAGCGGAAAACTCGCGTGGATTGCGGGCGGCACCTATCTCACATCGACGACCCATATCGACAACGCGGTCGAAGGAATCGTGCTGGCGCTGATGCATGGCAAGGCGGGCGAGGCCTATTTCATCGCGGATGACGAACGCAGCACATTCCGCAGCTTCGTCTCGCGCCTGCTGGAGGCGGCCGGGGTTGAGGCGCCCGACAAAACCGTGCCGCGCATGGTGGTGCGCGCAGTGGTGGCGGTTGGCAGCGCGATTGAACGCCTGACCCGCGGGGCAATTGCAGCGCCGATTGGCGCGCAGGAATACGGCACGGTCGGGGTAGAGGTGACGCTGAATACTGAAAAGGCACGCCGCGAACTTGGCTATCGCCCGATCATCAGTGTGAACGAAGGAATGTCGACTGTGGTGCCTGCGGTGTAACCGCGCTCTGCGTCCGTCTGTGCGCCAAAAAGGCCCCCGGTATCGCTACCGGAGGCCTTTCTGTGTCACTCGCCATACGCTCAGTGATATTGGGCGTAGCTCACATCGAAGCGGTCAGCATTCATCACCTTGTTCCAGGCTGCGATGAAGTCGGCCACGAATTTGCCCTCGGCCCCGGCTTCGGCATAGACCTCGGCCTGAGCGCGCAGCATCGAGTTTGATCCGAATACCAGATCGGCGCGGGTGGCACGGTATTTCTCCGCCCCGGTGGTGCGGCAGGTGCCGACATATTCCTCATCGCCGCTGCCATCCACGGGCGCCCACCTGGTTCCCATGTCGAGCAGGTTGCGGAAGAAGTCGGTGGTCAACACGCCAACCTTGTCGGTGAACACGCCGTGCTTGCGGTTGCCGCTGTTGGCACCGAGCACGCGCAGGCCGCCGATCAGCACGGTCAGTTCGGGGATCGACAGGCCGAGCAGATGCGCCTTGTCGATCAGCATTTCCTCGGTGCGGACCGATGCTTTGGTCTTGAGGTAGTTGCGGAAGCCATCGGCGAACGGTTCCAGCGGTTCAAAGCTGGCCGCGTCGGTGTGTTCGTCGCCCGCATCGCCGCGTCCGCCCATGAACGGCACGGTGACATCATGCCCGGCATCGCGCGCCGCCTTTTCGATTGCTGCCGAACCTGCCAGCACGATTCCGTCAGCCATGCTGAGGCTGCCACGATGCGCGTCGATCACGCCGAGCACCTTGGCGAGTTCGTCGGGATCGTTCGCCGCCCAGCCGCTTTGCGGGGCCAGCCGCACCCGCGCGCCGTTGGCGCCGCCGCGATGGTCGGAATTGCGGTAGGTCGAGGCCGAGGCCCACGCCGCCTTGACCAATTCGCTGACGGTCAGGCCGGAGCCGAGGATTGCCGCCTTGAAGCGTGCCACTTCGGCATCGGCCGGAGTGGCGCCAGCGGGAACCGGATCCTGCCAGATCAGCGTTTCAGCCGGAACTTCCGGCCCCATGTAACGCACCTTCGGCCCCATATCGCGGTGGCACAGTTTGAACCATGCGCGGGCAAAGGCGTCATCCAGCTGTTCCGGGTGGGCGAGGAAGCGTTCGGAAATCTTGCGATAGTCCGGGTCCATCTTCAACGCCATGTCGGCGGTGGTCATCATCGTCGGCACGCGCTTGTTGGGATCGCGCGCGTCGGGGGCCATGTCTTCTTCAGACTGGCCGACCGGCTGCCACTGATACGCACCAGCAGGGGATTTCACCAGTTCAAAGTCATACTTGAACAGCAGCCGAAAATAGTCGTGGCTCCAACTCGTCGGGTTGTTCGACCATGCCCCTTCGACCCCTGAGGTAGTGATCAGCCCCTTGTCGATCATCTCCTGATCGGTCAGCCAGCCGAAACCCTGCAAGTCAAGGCTTTCGCTTTCCGGGCTACCCGACAACTGATCGGCCGGAACCGCGCCATGCGCCTTGCCAAAAGCATGTCCACCCGCCGTCAGCGCGACAGTTTCCTCGTCATTCATCGCCATGCGGGCGAAGGTTTCGCGCATGTCGCGCGCCATGCCTTCGGCGTCATGCGGATTGCCGCCCGGCCCTTCGGGATTGACGTAGATCAGCCCCATCTGGATCGCTGCGAGCGGGCCGTCTATCGCCTTGTTCTTTTCCGGGATGATGCGCGTTTCGACCCCTTGGTCGACCCACAAATCCTCGGTGCCCCAATAAGTGTTTTCGGGCTCATAGACGTCTGCACGCCCGCCGCCAAAGCCGAACACCGGGCCGCCCATGCTTTCAATCGCGACATTGCCCGCGAGGATGAACAGGTCGGCCCAGCTGATATTGCGGCCATATTTCTGCTTGATCGGCCACAGCAAACGGCGTGCCTTGTCGAGGTTGCCGTTATCGGGCCAGGAATTGAGCGGGGCGAACCGCTGCTGTCCGCTGCCCGCGCCGCCGCGCCCGTCACCCGTGCGGTAAGTGCCTGCCGCGTGCCACGCCATGCGGATGAAGAACGGGCCGTAATGCCCGTAATCGGCAGGCCACCACGGCTGGTTATCGGTCATCAGTGCGGTGAGATCGGCCTTGAGCGCATTGTAATCGAGCGCGTTGAAGGCTTCGGCGTAGTCGAAATCCTCGCCGTAGGGGTTCGCGCTGCGCCCGCCCTCGGTCAGGATGTCGAGCTGCATTGCTTGCGGCCACCAATCGCGGTTGGTGCGGCCCAGCAGGCTGCGTGTTCCGGCGTCGCCGTTGAATGGGCAGCCGCTCATCTCGCCAGTTTTTGCGTCCATGAGTGTTCTCTCCTTGCAGGTTGATTGCGTGAGACTCGCCAGTCGAGCGCAGTCTATGAAGAGACAATGACGCTTTCGCGATGGCGCGTCCAATCGATTAATGCGCGTGTATTGATTGATGGAAGCGATTGATGGGCGGTGTTGGTAGACGGAAACGGGCTCCCAAAGGGAGCCCGCCCAAACAAATTACGCAGCTTTCGCTAACCCATCTGCGCGCGTTCCTGCCCGCGCTATCGCTTATGCTACTTGAGCGCGGTGCAGCAGTTTCTGATCCGCCAACACCAGCGCCATCATCGCCTCGACCACCGGCGTGCCGCGGATGCCGACGCAGGGATCGTGGCGGCCCTTGGTGATGACTTCGACCGCCTCGCCCGCCGAATTGATAGATTCCACCGGGGTGAGGATTGACGAGGTCGGCTTGAACGCCACCCGGCACACCACTGGCTGCCCGGTTGAAATCCCGCCCGCCGTGCCGCCCGCGTGGTTGCTGGCGTAGATCGGCACACCCTCGTTTCCGGGGCGCATCCGGTCGGCGTTCTGTTCGCCGGTCAGGCGCGCGGCTTCGAAACCGTCACCGATTTCGACGCCCTTGACCGCGTTGATGCTCATCATCGCGGCGGCCAGATCGCTGTCGAGCTTGGCATAGATCGGCGCGCCCCAGCCTGCCGGCACGCCGGTGGCGACGCATTCGACCACTGCGCCCAATGACGATCCGGCTTTGCGGGCTGCATCAACCTTGGCCTCCCAGCGCTTGGCAGCTTCGGGATCGGGGCAGAAGAACGGGTTTTCCGAAATCTCGGCATAGTCGATGCGCGCCGGATCGATCCGGTCGCCGCCCAGCTCGCACACATAGGCGACAATGCTGACTTCGGGGATCACCAGCCGCGCCACCGCGCCCGCCGCCACCCGCGCCGCAGTCTCGCGCGCCGATGATCGCCCGCCGCCGCGATAATCGCGGATGCCGTATTTGGCGTCATAGGCATAATCGGCGTGGCCGGGGCGATAGGACTGGGCGATGTCGGAGTAATCCTTCGATCGCTGATCGGTGTTTTCGATCATCAGGCTGATCGGGGTGCCGGTGGTGCGCCCCTCAAAGGTGCCCGAAAGGATCCGCACCAGATCAGCCTCGCGCCGCTGGGTGGTGAAGCGGTTCTGGCCGGGTTTGCGGGCATCCATGAACGGCTGGATATAATCCTCGCTGATCGCCAGCCCCGGCGGGCACCCGTCCACCACCGCGCCCAGTGCAGGCCCGTGACTTTCGCCCCAAGTGGTAAAGCGCAGCACGCGCCCGAAGGTGTTCCAGCTCATGGGGTCACGCTTTTGCCTAACTCAAAGGTTTTGTCCACTTGCCGTCATTGCGAGCGAAGCGACGCAATCCAGAGCGGCACGCGCAGACTCTGGATTGCCGCGCGGCTTCGCCGCTCGCAATGACGATAAACCCGGTGAAGCTCTGGACTGTTCCTCTTCTGTTTGCCACAGGTTGAACACATGATCGCCAAACTATCCGGCAGGCTCGACGCGACGGGCGAGGACTGGGCCATCGTCGATGTCGGCGGGGTCGGTTATCTCGTCCATTGTTCGCGCCGCACATTGGCCGCGCTGGGCGAAGTGGGAGAGGCCTGCACCGTCCACACCGAATTGCAGGTGAGCGAGAATGATATGCGGCTGCTGGGTTTTGCCGAAGGGGCCGAGCGTGACTGGTTCCGGCTGCTGACCGGGGTGCAGGGGGTGGGCAGCAAGGTCGCGCTGGCGATACTCTCGGCGCTCTCGACCGGAGAATTGCGCGACGCCTGCGGGCGCGGCGATGCCGCAATGGTGGCGCGGGCGAACGGGGTGGGGCCGAAACTGGCGGGCCGGATCGTCAACGAACTGAAGGACAAGGCGGGCGCAATGCCGGGTTCCGGGCCGGGCGGCTTCGCACCGAGCGCAGCCCCGGCAGGCGTCAAGGGCGCAGACGCGGCGAGCGCGCTCGAAAATCTGGGCTTCAAACCCGGCGTGGCAGC
This sequence comes from Alphaproteobacteria bacterium, assembly GCA_018830415.1. Taxonomy (GTDB): domain Bacteria; phylum Pseudomonadota; class Alphaproteobacteria; order Sphingomonadales; family Sphingomonadaceae; genus Erythrobacter. The sequence continues at coordinate 4,875 of JAHJSJ010000134.1, forward strand.
ACAGGCCGTGGCGCGCGCGCTGGAAGAACTGGGCGAGGGCGCGAGCGAGGGCGACCTGATCCGCGTGGCGTTGAAGAAGGCTGCGGGGTGATGACCCGGAGCAATGGAATCTCAACCTCTTGCTGCGACAACGGAGTGGAACTGAGGGGAAACTTCTGTGTTCGAACCGTCACTCTACGAAGCCATCGTGCGCACCGGATTCAGGCATCGCGCTTCGCGGCAGGCCGATGGCAGCTGGGTCTACATGCTGCGAGACAAGAGCGGGGCTGTATTGCTCCCGGCGCGCGACTGGGAACGGATCGGGGAAGCCTACAGCCAACCCGTTCGTGCGGCCAAGCGTCGGGCGATGTTGATCGTCTTCGGGTTTCCCTTCGTGATATTGGCCTTTGCGCTGTTCGTTGGGCAGGCATTGCCGCACTTTGTCGCTATCACGCTGCTGGTGGGCGGTTTGCTCGCTTGGGTGCTGAGCTGGTTGGCCTGGTATCCGTGGAAGGTCGTTCAGGCGAGCCGTATTGCCGAGCAGAGCTTGCGGCAATATCCCAGAACCCGTCCTGTCCCGCTCGACCCGGAGCGTGCGCCGCGGATCCTGCAGCTTCTGTTTCTCGTGCTGGTCGGACCCAACCTCATCCTGTCGATCATCGGCGAGATCGGCGGCCCGGACACCTTCCGCAACACGCCATTGGTGGGCGCGGGGATGGGGGCATTTCAATATCTTGCTCTGTTGATTATCGTGATTTGGTATGGGTGGCCTCTTCTGATAGCGAGGCGCCGCGCAGACCACTGATTGTCGCGGGGCGTCCTCACGGCATTTGCACATGGGAGAGACTGCGATGATGATGGTTTCACGATACCTTGCTGCGCTTTTTGGCGTCGCTCTTTTTGCCACCCCGCTCGCCGCGCAGGACAGGAGCGCGTTCAAAACCGGGCCGGTGCTGACCGAATTCGGCGCCCATGCCACGGTGCCGGGGGTGGCGCAGCTGCCTGCTGACACTGAATTCGCCGTTGCCTTCGATGTCGCCACCCCGGCGGCAGAGGGCAGCGCCAATCGCGGGTTTGAAAGCGCGGCGCGGTTCCTCAACATGCATGTGGCGAACGGCGTGCCGCAGGAGAATATCCGGCTGGCGGTGGTGGTGCACGGCAAGGCTTCGCTGGAAGTGCTGACGAACGCAGCCCACGCCGCCAACCCGCTCTCGCAACAGGGCGACAATCCTTCCGCCAAGCTGGTGGAGGCGCTGCTGGAGGCGGACGTGCGCTTCATCCTGTGCGGCCAGAGCGCGGCGGCTTACGGGATCAAGCCCGAAGACCTGATCCCCGGCGTCGAAATGGCGCTATCCGCGATGACGGCGCACGCGCTGTTGCAGCAGAATGGCTTTACGGTGAACCCGTTTTGAGGGGGCGCAGAGCTCTCCAATCGCTATTCTGGGCATTCTCGCTGCTGCTCGTCGCTGGCATCAGCGAGACCGCCAACGCCTGCTCGGTCAGAGCTACTTATCGCTCGGTGGTTCTGAACACGGTGCCGGATCGGCTTCCGCCTGACGCAAATCTCTTCCGTGTTCGTGTTGAGGAAGCACTTTATGATGCTGCTCGCAACGAGATTCAGGGCGTCAGGGGGGTGCTCGTGGAGTCTGGGGCTCAATTGTCCGTCGGTTCCAAGATTCAAATCATGGGCCGACTGCCCTTTTGCGAAACCTGGTACGAGCATTGGTCGAGAGATCATGACATCAAAGACGGGGTTCTGACGGGCTATGTGGTTGGCCGTGTCATCGGCGTTATCGGGGACTCGACTGTGCTCAAACCCGTATTGTTCAGGATGAAAGAGGATCGCGGTTTCCGAGGGAATGATAGTCACTGGATGCATGAGCAAATGGGTCCGATGACAGAACGTGAGATGCGTCGTTTTAATCCTGCTGCCGATGCGAATTGGATGCCCTTGAGGGTGAACCTCGAAACGTTAATTGCGGACATTCAAGGGACTGACCGGTTGATTCAAGAAGGGGTCAAGCAGCTGCGTAATGACTGACCCCGTCCCCCTCCACACGCCCGCCCGCCAGCCGGGCGACCCGGACGCGGCGCTGCGCCCGCGCAAGCTGGCCGAATTCGTCGGGCAGGAGGGGGCCAAGGGCAATCTCGCTGTCTTCATCGCCGCCGCGCGCGCGCGGGGGGAGGCGATGGATCATACCTTGTTCTTCGGCCCCCCCGGCCTCGGCAAGACCACGCTGGCGCAGATCATTGCGGGCGAGCTTGGCGTCGGCTTCCGCGCCACCAGCGGCCCGGTTATCGCCAAGGCGGGCGATCTGGCCGCGCTGCTGACGAACCTCGAACCGCATGACGTGCTGTTCATCGACGAAATCCACCGCCTCTCCCCCGTGGTTGAAGAAGTGCTCTACCCCGCGATGGAAGACCGCGCGCTTGATCTGATCATTGGCGAGGGGCCATCGGCGCGCTCTGTGCGGATCGACCTGCCGCCCTTCACCCTGATCGGAGCCACGACACGGCAGGGCTTGCTGACCACGCCTTTGCGCGACCGTTTCGGCATCCCCGTAAGGCTCAATTTCTACAGCCATGAGGAATTGGAGCGCGTCGTCACGCGCGCCGCCGGACTGCTCGGTCTCGCGATTGCGCCCGACGGCGCGCACGAGATTGCCCGCCGGTCGCGCGGCACCCCGCGCGTGGCCGGACGGCTGCTGCGCCGGGTGCGCGATTTTGCTGATGTCGCGGGCGCGGCCAGCGTCACCCGCGCCGTGGCGGACGACGCGCTGACCCGGCTGGAGATCGACCGGCTCGGCCTTGACAGCATGGACCGGCGTTACCTCACCATGATCGCCACCACCTCCAAGGGTGGCCCGGTGGGGAACGAAACGCTCGCCGCGGGCCTTGCCGAACCGCGCGACACGGTGGAGGAGGTGGTCGAACCCTTCCTCATCCAGCTTGGCCTGATCGCCCGCACAGCGCGTGGGCGGGTGCTGAATGATGATGGCTGGGCGCATCTGGAACTGGCGCGGCCCGTTGATTCGTCCGCACCGCAGCAAAGCGGGCTGTTTGACGAAGATGGTTAACGCAGGCCGCTAACCAGCCGCTTGTTTTCGGTGCCAGTTCGGGACAGCGCGCCCGAAATCCCGCGGATCCGGGCCGAATCCGGGGCGTTGGCGGGCCTTGGCATGGTTAAGCCGATTGCCCGGTGGCGGTTTCTGACCTCAAAAGCAGGTTGGTTTTGGGGGAGGTGCGGATGGTCTGCATTCCCAGCCACAGGCAAACAGGGTTAACGACTATGTCGCTCAAACTGGCCATCGCAAAGCTTTCCGCTGCTGCTGCGGGTGTTGCATTGTTGCAGGGCGGCGCGGTGCGCGTGGCCGAGCCGATGAATACCGACGCGCCGGAGTTCAGCTCGGAAATTGATGGCAAGCTGATCGCGGTCGATCCGCAGACCGGCGCGCGCTATATCAAGACCCGCACCCGCGATCTGCCGCCGCCCGAACAGCGCCGCCGCCGGATTGTCGAACGCACGGTTGAATGCCAGCCGGTCGCCCCCGGTGCGGTCGGCGTGCCGAGCGTGCCTGCTGGCGCGGTTGAGGCCTATTTGGATCCCATTGAATGCCCGCCGATTGCGCAGATCGCCTATATGCCGGCCCCGCTGCCCCCGCTTCCGCCGATTTCGGGTGGCGGTGGCCCCGTAGGCGGCTTTGGCGGTTACGGCGGCGGGCTGGGCTTTGGCGGCGGCTTTGGTGGCGGCTTCTTTGGCGGCTTCTTCGGCGGCGGTGGTTCGTCGTCGGGCGACGTGTCGGTTTCAACCACCACCAGCACCAGCGGCGGCGGTGAAGGCAGCAGCGGGGTTGTGGTCAATGTCGACATCGACAATTCGACCTCGACCACTTCGTCTTCGGGCCAGATCAGCAGCTCCACCACCTCGTCCACCGGACAGATCAGCTCATCGACTGGTCAGGTTTCGACTTCGACCTCAACCGGGACGGTGTCGAGCAGCACCGGAGCGGTTTCGTCGTCGGGCAATGTCTCGTCGTCGACCGGAGCGGTGTCGAGTTCGGGCGATGTCAGTTCGTCGACCGGGGCTGTGTCGAGTTCCACCGGCGCGGTTTCCAGCTCCACTGGCGGCGTGTCCAGTTCCTCGGGCAACGTCTCAAGCTCGTCCGGCAATGTTTCCAGCTCTTCGGGCAATGTCAGTTCTTCGACCGGCGCGGTTTCGAGTTCGTCGTCGTCATCTTCGTCCTCATCCTCGTCGTCGAGTTCCTCCTCGTCGTCCTCGTCGAGCTCATCGGGAGGCGCCACCAGCGGCGGTAGCACCTCGGGCGATCTGACCAGCAGCACCAGCAGCAGCACATCCTCGTCGTCCTCCTCGTCGAGCAGCACCAGCGGATCGTCAGGCAGCAGTGGGTCGTCGGGATCGAGCTCGTCGTCGAGCAGCAGCAGTTCTTCCTCGTCCTCCTCGTCGAGCAGCGGTAGCACCTCTGGCGGTCACGAAGTTCCCGCTCCGCCGATGATGATCCTGTTCGGCCTTGCCGCCGCCGCGATCCTCGGCCGGCGCAAGTTCATCGGCGCGTTGACCGCCTGAGGGCGACAACGCAATCACGCTTGCACTGCAAGCTGAAAGGGCGGCACCGGGGGGAGCCGCCCTTTCTTTATCTGACGGGGGATCGATTCAGCGCGGCGTGACCGGCTGTTGCGCCTGTTCCCAGGCCACGATCCCGCCAGCGAGATGTTCCACGGGCTTGCCAGTCGCGGCGGACAGTCTTTCGCCCGCAATCGCCGAACGCCTGCCGGTGCGGCAATAGAGCACCACCTCGCGCCCGTCCGACAGGTCGAGCTTCGCCGGGTCGAACCGGTCAAGCGCAATGTGCTCAGCGCCGGGGATCGCGCCCTCGGCCACTTCGGCATCGGTGCGCACGTCGATCAGCCGGACATTGCCCGCCGCCATTCGTGCAGCAAGCTCTGCGGGCGAGAGGTCGATCATAGCGGCGGAAAACGCGGCGGCAGAACCGGCACCCGCACCCGCTGCGTCCGATGTCGCCGCCATAGCAAGTTCCGCACCATGCGGGGCTGCGGACGAATCATTGCGATCGCTCGCCCCGCAAGCCGCCAAACCCAGGGCAAGCGGCACAAGACAAGGCAGGCGAAAGGCGCGGCGGGCAGGCATCATCCCCCCGTCATACCGCAAGTTTGCGCAAGACGTAATGGAGAATCCCGCCGTGGCGGTAATATTCCATCTCGTTGGCGGTATCGATCCGGCACTGTGCGGTGAAGCTGAACTGCGTGCCATCCTTGCGGGTGACTTCAACCGTGATTTCCTGACTCGGCACCAGATCGGCCAGACCGCGGATCGAGAAGGTGTCGTCCGCCGTCAGGCACAGCGTTTCGCGGGTGTCGCCGTTCTTGAACTGCAACGGCAGCACGCCCATTCCGACCAGGTTTGAACGGTGAATGCGTTCAAAACTTTCGACAATCACCATC
>JAHJSJ010000135.1 GCA_018830415.1 Alphaproteobacteria bacterium
CAGCGCGCCCGCCGGGACTGTGACGGGGGAAAGCGCATCAGCGGGGGTCATCCCGAAATCAAGCACTTCGTAGCTTTTGCCGCCCGGCAAAGTCTCACGGAAACGGGCATAGCGGCACGCTGCGCTGCCATCGTCCAACTGCGCAGGCGCGCCGCCCCATGCGCACCCGGTATTGGGCGATTCGGCAATCAGCGCATCAGCCACAGGTTCGCGCGGTATCGGTGTGCCGTTCAGCACCACCTGCCCGCCCACCACGCTGATTGCGTCACCCGGCAGGCCGATCACCCGCTTGATATAATCACGCCCGTCGACCGGGTGCTTGAAGATCACCACATCGCCGCGTTCGGGCGTGCTGGCGAACAGGCGGCCATCGGGCAGCGGCAGATCGAAGGGCAGCGAATGGCGCGAAATGCCATAGGGCCACTTGGCCGCCAGCAGGTAATCGCCGTTCATCAGGCGGGGCAGCATGCTTTCCGACGGGATCGAAAACGGCGATAACACCAAGGTGCGAAACACCAGCACCACCAGCAGCAGTTTGGCCAGGAACCAGACGAAACTGCCCCAGCTATCGCGCGCAGGTGCCGCCGCGTCGGCATCATCGGGCAACACATTGCCGAGAGATTGGGTCTTAACATCCATCGCCCATGCCCTTACTCGGCTCCGCACACCTGCGCAAAGGAGAACAGTGATGAACGGATCGGGCGAAGCAAACGGCAAGCCAGCAGTGGGCGAGGCCTGGTCGCGGCTGCGTTCGCTGGAACCGCGCACGCTTGCGCAATTATTCGCCGCCGATCCCGCGCGGCCCGCAGCGCTGACCCGCCGCATCGCCTGGCCGATTGCCCCCGGCAGCGCGGCGGAAACGGGCATGAGGATCGATTTTTCCAAGACTCATCTGGATGAGCCTGCGCTGACCGCGTTTGAGGCTTTGGCGCAGGCGCGCGGGTTTGCCGCCGCGCGCGATGCGCTGTTCGATGGCGGAATCGTCAATGTCACCGAAGGCCGCGCCGCCAGCCACGGCGCACTGCGCGGCAGCGGCACGCCCGCGCAGGTTGAGGAAGCCGAGGCACTGCTCGCGCGGATGGGGATGCTGGTTGAGGCGATCCATGAAGGTGCGCTGGGCGAAATTCGCCACTGCATCGCGGTTGGCATCGGCGGATCGGCGCTTGGCCCGGCATTGGCGATAGACGCGCTGACCCGCGATCTGGCGCTGGTGGATGTGCATGTGGTGTCCAATATCGATGGCCTTGCGCTGGAACAGGCGTTTGCCGCTTGCGATCCCGAAACCACGCTGATTGCGCTGGCATCCAAGACCTTCACCACCATCGAAACGCTGACCAATGCGGAAAGCGCGCTCAAATGGCTGGCGGATAACGGCGTGGAAGACCCCGGCGGGCGAGTGATCGCGCTGACCGCTGCGCCCGAAAAGGCGGTGGAATGGGGCGTTGATGAAACCCGCGTGCTGCCGTTCCCCGAAAGCGTGGGCGGGCGCTATTCGCTGTTTTCCTCGATCGGGTTCCCGATTGCGCTGGCGGTGGGGATGGAGGAATTCCGCGCGATGCTGGCCGGCGCGAAGGCGGTGGACGATCACTTCCGCAGCACCGAAGGCCGCGCCAATGCCCCGCTGCTCGCGGCGTTTGCGGATCAGTTCTACACCCGGTTGAAGGGCTGCCAGACCCGCGCGGTGTTCGCCTATGATGAACGCCTCGCGCTGTTGCCCGACTATCTTCAGCAGCTGGAAATGGAATCCAACGGCAAAAGCGTGACGGTGGATGGCACCCCCGTGGACGGGCCGACCGCGCCGGTGACATGGGGCGGGGTGGGGACAGATGCGCAGCACGCGGTGTTCCAATTGCTGCATCAGGGCACGCACCTGATCCCGGTCGACTTCATCGCCAGCATCGCGCCGGGCGATGAGCTTGATCCCGCACACCACCGCACATTGTTGATGAACTGCCTGGCTCAAGGCGCGGCGCTGATGGCGGGCAAGGCATCAGCCGATCCGGCGCGCGCCTATCCGGGGGATCGCCCGTCCACCACCTTCCTGCTCGACGATTGCGACGCCGCCGCACTAGGCGCGCTGATCGCGTTCCACGAACACCGCACCTTTGCGTGCGCGGTGCTAATGGGGATCAACCCCTTCGACCAGTTTGGGGTGGAATTGGGCAAGGCAATCGCCAAGCAGATTGCGAGCGGCGAGGGGGATTTTGACGCGTCAACCCGCGCGCTGATGGCGGCAGCGGGGTTGGGGTGATGCGGGAATAGATTGACTTTCCGCAACTTCACGCCCACATGGCCCCCATCGAAGCGCGCTAGCCATGCGTGAAGCGGCGGAAAACTAAAAATCATCCGCCCCGGCCGCGCCTCGGTTCTACCTCAAGACTTCCCTTTTCACGCGGGCGGTTTCAACCCCCGCGCCGCGCGCCTCCTGAAGGCATGCGCGCCGCAGATTATTTGCGAGTTTTTTCCATATGACTACTTTTGCTGAACTCGGGCTGTCGCAGCCCGTGCTCCAGGCCCTCGACATGAAGGGCTATACCGTCCCCACCCCGATCCAGGAGCAGGCGATCCCCGCCGTGCTCAAGGGCCGCGATCTGCTTGGCATTGCCCAGACCGGCACCGGCAAGACCGCCGCCTTCATGCTCCCCAGCATTGACCGGCTGCGCGAATCCGACAAGCAGATCCCGTTCAAATCCTGCCGCATGCTGGTGCTGGCCCCGACCCGCGAACTGGCGGTGCAGATTGCCGACAGCGCCAGGGATTACGGCGCGCTTGCGGGCCTCAAGGTGCAATGCATCGTTGGCGGCACGTCCGTCGGCAAGGATCGTAACAAGCTGCATCGCGGCACCGATATCCTCGTCGCCACGCCGGGCCGCTTGCTCGATCTGATCGATCAGAAAGCGCTGAACCTCAATGGGATCGAAGTGCTGGTGCTCGACGAAGCGGATCAGATGCTCGACCTCGGCTTCATCCACGCACTGCGCAAGATCCGCGATATCACGCCCAAGGATCGCCAAACGCTGTTTTTTAGCGCGACCATGCCCAAGGCGATCAAGGAACTGGTGAGCGGGTTCTGCAACAATCCGGTGCAGGTCTCGGTCACGCCGCAGAGCACCACCGCCGAACGCATCGACCAATATCTGTTCATGGTGCAGCAGGACGAAAAGCTGTCCTTGCTCGAAATGATCCTCAAGGGGCGGCATACCGTTCCCGGCGCGATTGAACGCGTGCTGATCTTCGCCCGCACCAAACACGGCGCGGACCGGGTGGTGAAGCGGTTGGCGCAAGGCGGGATCGAGGCCAACGCGATCCACGGCAACAAATCACAGCCGCAACGCCAGCGTGCGCTCGACGAATTCCGCAAGGGCCGCGTGCCGGTGCTGATCGCGACTGACGTGGCCGCGCGCGGGATCGATATTCCGGACGTTTCGCACGTCATCAACTACGAACTGCCCAACGTGGCCGAACAATATGTCCATCGCATCGGACGCACCGCACGCGCGGGCAAGGACGGGATAGCGATTGCCTTTTGTGCCGAGGATGAACGCGCCTATCTCAAGGATATTCGCAAGGTCACCGGTGCCGAACTGGAACGCTTGCCGCTGCCGGATAATTTCCGCGCGGTGGTGGAAGGCGAAGGCCCGACCAAGCCTGCCGCGCGTGTTCCGATGAAGCGCGTCAACCCGCGCCCATTGGGTCAGCGCCCGCAAGGCGAGCGCAAGCCGCAAGGTGAACGCCGCCCGCAGCAAGGCGAGCGCCGCGCTGATGGGGAGCGTCGTCCGCAAGGTGATCGCAAGCCGCAGCAGGCCACGGGATCAGGCCGCCCCGGCGGCAATGGTGGCGGCGGTGATCGCGGGCGTGGCCGGGGTCGTCCCGGCGGCGGCGGGGGCGGTCGTCCGCGCTCGGTCAACGCCTGATTGCTGCGGGGGGCCGTGGCCTTCCCGCTAAATAAAAGAAATTGCAGCTTTTTGCGCGTCGATGGTTGCCGCCATCGACGCGCTTCGCCATATGCGCAACCTGACCTACGGGAGCAGCGCAATGGCCGACGAATTTGACTATGATCTCTTCACCATCGGGGCAGGATCGGGCGGCGTGCGCGCCAGCCGGGTTGCCGCCGCGCACGGCGCGCGGGTGGCGGTGGCCGAGGAATACCGGGTCGGCGGAACCTGCGTAATTCGCGGCTGCGTGCCCAAGAAGATGCTCGTCTACGGTGCCCATTTTGCCGAGGACCTGGAAGACGCGCAGCAATTCGGCTGGACGATCGAGGGCAAAAGCTTTGACTGGGTCAAGCTGCGCGATTCGGTGCAAGCCGACGTCAGCCGCCTCGAAGGCCTCTATGGTCAGACGCTCAGCAACCATAATGTCACTGTCTATGATGAACGCGCGACCATCACCGGCGATCACCAGATCACGCTGGCGAGCGGCAAGGTCATCACCGCCAAATATATCCTGATCGCCACGGGCGCGCGCCCGATGGTTCCGGACTTTCCCGGAAATGAGCACGTCATCACCTCGAATGAAGCGTTCCATCTCGACGCCATCCCGCGCCGCATCCTGATTGCGGGCGGGGGCTATATTGCCAATGAATTTGCCGGGATCTTCAACGAATTCGGCAGCAAGGTGACGGTCGCCAACCGTTCGGACA
>JAHJSJ010000136.1 GCA_018830415.1 Alphaproteobacteria bacterium
CGCCAACCGAGCATCCAGCCGCCCGCGCGTCAGCCGCTCCATCAACGCACCGTCCTCGCCCAACCCGGTGATCCTGACCGCCACATCACCGAGCCGTGCATCGCCTTCAAGCAGGCGTCCGGCTGCCGTCAACCGATCTGCCGAAAGATCGACAACACCCAGCACATTGACCGGTTTGGATGATAACACCAGCCCGGCGCGGCTGAAGCGGTCAATCCGCACCCGCGCCGTGGCCGATGGCGGCGCGCGGCCCTGTTGGCGGTAATCAATGACACCTGACAGCCGCCCACCCAGCCCAAGCCCCGCACCCGCCAGATCGAGCAGTCGCAGCGGCATCCGCGCCAGCTTTACCTGTAGCGCGGTCTCATCCCCGCCAAAGTTGCCTTCGGCAATGGCGTAACCACGCGAAAAACCGATCTGCGTTGGGGCAAGCCGCCATCCGCCATCCTCCTGCGCGGTCAGCACCGCGCGGCGCGGCATGCTGATTGCTTCTCCGCCAAATTCCCCGCGCACCGCGGCAGCGATTTGTTCGGGCGCGACCGTGGCATCGAAATTGAGCGCAAAGCGATCCGCCCTCCGCCCGGCGATCGCTCCGGTAACTTTGCCGCGTCCATCATCAATCGCCGCCTTGGCGGTCAGGTTGGCAATGTTGAGCGCGCCATATTCCATCCCCGCCGCGCTGATATCGGCATCAACCCGCGTCTTGCCATCGGCATAGCGGCCGGTGGCGGCGATATCGGCGCGGGCGATGCTGATCGGGGTTTCCCCCGCGAATGCCGCATTGCGGGCGGCCAGATTGACCGCAAAACCAACTGCGCCTGCGGCCTGTGGCCGGAAGTTCACGGTGCCATTCACCCCGCCGCCCGCAAGCCGCAAGTCGCCCGTCATGCCTGCCTCGCCCAACGTGAGCGCGCCGGTCACATTGGTGCGATAGACTTCAAGCCGGTTGACCGCGATCCTGGCTGGCGCGGCATCAGGCAAAAACAGTTCGAGCGCGCCGGAAAACGGCCCGAGCAGCGATTGGCCTGCGACATCAAACCCGAACCCGGCCTCGCTGGGCGCAAGCGCCACGCGCACATCCTTGAGGCCCGCTGCTGGTAAAGGATCGGCCAGCACCAGCACCGCGCGCGGGCCATCGGCGGCGATTTCGGCATCGAAGGTGAACGGGCCGTAGTCTGTCTGGCGCCCGCTCCCCGCCAGCGTCGTGCGGGTGCCATCGCTGCCCGGCACAAGCTTGCTATCGAACTGCGCGTTGAGCCGGGCTGAGGTGATCGCCACTTCGCGCAGGATTATCGGTTCGCCTGCCCCCATGCCCAACGCGCCGTTAAATCGAATCTGCTCGCCCGCCAGATTGACGATGGTGGGATTGCCGATCGCGTCGAGCACGCCCGCCAGATTGGCGCGCAGGCTCCACGGCACAGTGGGGCCGAACTTGGCGAGGATCTTGGCATTGGCGGTGACATCGCCCGCACCGTCGACCTTAAAGCCGCGCGCGGTTATCGGCCCCGCCAGCGCATAGGCTCCGGCGGCCACATCGCCGCGCAGCGCCAGCACCGCCTCAAGGCCGGGGAAGGTGATCCGGGCATTATCGGCATCAAGCCGCTGGCGCGCAAAATCATAGGTCAGAGCGCCGCCCAGCCGCCCTTTGACCAATCGCGGATCGGCCAGCGCAATACCGGTCGTCACCCGCTCAGCCGTCACCGCCAGCGGCACTGAAATCGCCTTGCCATTGAACCGCGCGCTGCCTTCCTGCACCAACCCATCTGCCGTCACGTCACCCGATTGCAGCCGAACAACATCAATCCGGTGCTTGATCGCCAGGTCATCAAAATCACCGCTGAGATTGGCGGCCAGCTTGGCACCCTCCAGCCGCAGCCCTGCTCCCAACAGATCGGGATCGCGCAACGTCAGCATCACCCGCGCGCCGTCCACCGCCTTGTCCGCCAGATCGACGACTCCGCCGCTGCGCAGGTCAATCGCATTGGATACCGCCGCCGCGCGCCCTTCGATCACGCTGTTCTTGAGCGCAAAATTCGCGGCCAGCGACAGTTGGTCGCCCAGCGCGCGTGCAACCACGGTTCGGTCACCCAAACCGGCGCGCACCTGCCCCAGCACGCCGTAACGCCCAGCGTCGTTGGAAATCTGGAACGCCGCCACTGGCGCTGAAACCCTGTCGCCATCGGCTGATTTTGCAATGCGCCGCGCCACTGCCACCCCGCGCCAGCGCGCCCAGGTTCCGTCCCCGACCACCTTGGCGCTATAGCCCGCCTCAAACCCGGCAAGCCCGGCCAACACGCCGCCTGCAGGCGCAAGGTAATCGCCATCGAGATCGAAGCGGTCGCCATCAGGCTCTGCGTCCAGCAGCAGCGTAATGCGATCCTGCGCTCCTAATTGCGCCTTGGCATCAATCAGCGCGCGGCCTTCGCGAATGTCGACCTTGGCGCGCAGGTTGGCGCGTTCATCGCGGTCGGTCGCCACCCCCTTGGCAATCACCAGGTCTTCAATCGCAAGCCTATCCACCCGGATATCAAAATCGGGCAGCAATGGCGCATCGGGATCGCCGGGCAGTAATTCCGGCAATCGTTTCAGCCGTCCACGCCGGGTGGTGACCTCGCGAATATCAAGCCCGCTCCACAGCCAATGCAGCGGCCGCCAGTCAAGGCGGACTTCGGGAATGGTCAGAAACACGCCCTTGGGGTCGCTTACCTCGACCGATCGCAGCACCGCCTTGCTATAAATATCGCCTTCAATCCGCCCGACCGTAAAACGCAGGCCCGATGCCGGAGCGGCAGCCGCAATCTGATCGGCAATGACCCGCTTGCCGATTGGCGTAGCCAGAAACCCGGCAACCAGCACAAACGGGGCGAGCAACAGCGCCAGCGCCCACCCCAGCCGCTTGCCCCAGCGGCGGCGCTTTGGCGGCGCAGGATCAGGCCTGTCCGGCATCAGAACGCCTGCCCCAGGCTGACATAGACCACCACCGGGCTATCAAACGGGGTCGGATTGATCGGCGTTGCCACATCGACACGGATCGGGCCGAAGGTGGTCTTGTAACGGATC